>JBDSLQ010000148.1:0-5869 GCA_039916285.1 Caldimonas sp. | reverse complement strand
GGCCGAGCGATAGGGCACCGGCATCTCGCGACCGTCGGCGGCCCGGCCGGGCGGATGCGCGGCGAACTCGACCACCAGGCTGTCGCGCTTGCCGAAGACCGCGTCGTCGTCGAGGTGCGGGCTGCCGGCGACGAAGAGGTGCGTCGTCAGCGTCACGTGGCCCGGCGCGGAGACCTGCAGGTGGAGGTGACCCGGCCGCCAGATGCTGCGCCCGGTCGCCCGCATCATCGTGCCGACCGGGCCGTCGTCCGGCACCGGGTACTGCGCCGGCAGGATCGACCAGAAGCGATAACGACCTTCGGTGTCGCTGCGAAACCGGCCGCGCGCCTTCATCGGCGCCGCCGCCGCGAGCTGCACGTCGTACCTGCCCTCGCCGTCGCTCGACCAGGCGTCGAGCAGCGCGCCGGCGATCGGCGTGCCGTTGCCGTCGGTGACGCGGCCGCTGTAGAGCGTCGGCTCGCCTGCGACGCCGGCACCGATGTCGCTGCCGAGAGGCAGGTCGGGGGCGCCGGGCCGATAGAAAGGGCCTTCGACGGTCGCCTCGGTCGCGCCCGTGGCGCCGCCGCTGGCGCGCGCCTGCGCCAGCGCGACCACCATCATCGACACGCCGAGCGTGTCGGAGAGGAGGATGAACTCCGGCCGCTGCTCGGTCGAGAACTGGCCGGTCGCCGTCAGGAACCCGATGCCGGCGCGCCACTCCTCGGCCGTCAGGTCGACCTCGCGGGCGAAGGCGTGAAGGTGGCGAACGAGCGACGTCATGATTTCGCGCAGCCGCGGATCGGGGGCGGTCGCGAACGCGGCGACGACGTCGTTCGTGAGCTGGTCCTGGTTGTAGTCCGACATCGCGAAGTCCCTGGTGGTGCTGACCGGGGTCGCCGTCCGACCCGGGCCCGATGATCGCGCAACCCGCGTTGCGCCCTATCGCGCCGCTTGGCAGAAGCGATCGAGGCGTCGCCGGATCGGCGTAGCCTTTGCATCGCCGCTCAACTCGCATCCGATCGCCATGGCCACCACCGCTCCCCGCATCAACATCGGCATCGCCGAGGCCGACCGCGCCGCCATCGCCGGCGGCTTGTCGAAACTGCTCGCCGACACCTACACGCTCTACCTGACGACGCACAACTTTCACTGGAACGTCACCGGGCCGATGTTCAGCACCCTGCACCAGATGTTCATGGCGCAATACACCGAGCTCTGGAACGCCGTCGATCCGATTGCCGAGCGCATCCGATCGCTCGGCCATCCCGCCCCCGGCTCGTACGCGCAGTTCGGCCGCCTCAGCTCGATCGCCGACGTTCCCGAAACGCCGCCCACAGCGCTTGAGATGGTCGCGATCCTGGTCCAGGGGCACGAGGCGGTCGCGCGCACCGCGCGCGAGATGTTCCCGCTGGTCGAGAAGGCCGGCGACGAACCGACCGCCGACCTGCTGACGCAGCGCCTTGCCATCCACGAGCAGACGGCCTGGATGCTGCGCAGCCTGCTCGAGTAGCGCGCCGCCCGGCGCCGGCCAGCGGCGCGGCTCAGAGCAGCTCGTCGATGTGCTTCGGCCAGCTGCTCTTCAGCAAGCGCGACAGGGCCCGGTCGGCGAGCACCTTGCCGCCCGTCTGGCAGCGCGCGCAGTAGTTGGTCTCGTTGACGGCGTGGACGATGCGCTGCACCGGCGCGCCGCAGTCGGGGCACGGCAACCCGAAGCGGCCGTGCACCGCCATCGCCGGGTGGAACGCGGTGACCTTCCGCGGCCAGTCGCCGGCCTCGCGCGAGAGGCGCTCGGTCCATTCCGCGAGCGTTGCCCTGATTGCGGCGAGCAGCCGGTCGACGGCCGCGGCGTCGAGCGATCGCGTCAGTGCCAGCGGCGACATCCGCGCGCGATGCAGGATCTCGTCGGAATACGCATTGCCGATGCCGCTGAACAGGCGCGGTCGGTGAGCGCGCGCTTGACGGTGTGGTTCTCGGCGACGAGACGCGCGGCGAACGCATCGCGCGGCGCGGCCATCACGTCGATGCCGCCAGCGTCGAGCGCGGCCAGCGCCGTGCGGCCGGCGACGACGTGCAGCGACGCGCGACGCTGCTTGCCGGCCTCGGTGAAGGCGAGGGTGCCGCCGTCGAAGACGAGGAATGCGAGCGCGTTGCGCGCCGTTTCCTTCGCGCCCGGGATGAGCCACTGCAGGCGCCCGGCGATCATCAGGTGGAAAACGAGGAACAGATCGCCGGCGAAGGCGAGGACGATGCGCTTGCCGAGTCGCTCGACGCCGCTGACGACCTGGCCTTCGACGGCCGAGATCGGCGGCGTCACCGAGCGGAGCAGAAAGGGATGGCCGATGCGGACACGGTCGAGCCGACGGCCGACGACTTTGGCGGCCAGGCGCTCGAGGTAGACGCTGACGTCGGGCAGCTCGGGCATCGGCTCAGTGTGCCATCGGCGCTCACCGAGATCGGCGACATCAGGCCGCTACACATGGGCGTGGTCATCATCACGACGCTGGCTTCCCGGAGGTCGTCCTCTGCCTGCCGAAGCGGTTCCTGCCCGAATCGGTGGGCTGCTTCAAGGCGCCGGGCGGCGCGGGATTCATCTGCCCGTAGACTTCGACAGGGGTTCGTCATGCATGCTTTCAACGCTTCCACGCCCGAGTTCGGCATCCGCCGCCTGACGCCCCGCCTCGGCGCGGAGATCTCCGGCCTCGACCTCGCGCGCGGCATCGCTCCCGATGCCTTCCGGGCGCTGTACGACGCATTCCTCGAGCACCAGGTGCTGGTCTTTCCAGCGCACGAGCTGCCGCCCGCGGCGCAGGTGGTGTTCGCGCGCCAGTTCGGCGAGGTCCAGGTGCACGTCATGTCGATGTACCACGCCGACGGCTTTCCCGAGCTGTACCGGCTCTCCAACCTGAACGCGAACGGCGAGCCCGACGGCAAGCATCCCGACAAGGGCACGCTCTACTGGCACACCGACGGCTCGTGGCGCCGCGTCACCGGCCAGGCGACGATCATCTACGGCGAGATCGTTCCCGAGACCGGCGGCGAGACCCACTTCTGCGACATGTACGGTGCGTACGAGCGTCTCAGCGATGAATGGAAGCGGCGCATCGCCGGCATGCGCGCCGTCCACAACCTCGACTTCTCGCGCACGCGACGGCATGGCACCGACCTGATGACCGACGCGCAGAAGCGCGAGGCGCCGCCGGTCGAGCACCCGATCGTGCGCCGCCATCCCGAGACCGGGCGCACCTGCCTCTACCTCGGCGACCACGCGGAATCGATCGTCGGCATGCCCTACGCGCAAGGGCGCGCCTTGATTGACGAGCTCAATGCGCTCGCCGTCCACGCCGACCTGACCTACGAGCACCACTGGCAGCGCGGCGAGCTGATCGTCTGGGACAACCGCTGCGTGATGCACCGCGCGACCGGGTACGACCCCCAGACCCAGCGCCGCGTCGTGCGCCGCTGCACGGTGCTCGGCGAAGAGCCGGTCGAGGCCAGAGCCGCCTAGCAGGCTGGCGCGCCGACGCTGGCGCTTCGACATTCTTCACGCGGCGTTCCGCACGAACGGCCCGATCGACGCAGCCGATTCCCCGACAATGCCGCCGTGCTGAACGGCCTCGACAAGTTCCTGCTCTTCGTCGCCCTGCCGAGCGTCGTCGTGGCGTCGCTGCTCGAGGCAATCGTCCTGGCGCGCCTGCGTTCGTACGACTGGCGCGCGAGCGCGGTCTCGCTGTTCGACCTGTTCGCCCGCGTCGGCGTGCAGATCTTCCTGCCGCTGTCGATCGCGACGCCGTTGATCGCGCTCGCCTACCAGCACCGCATCGGCCAGATCCCCCTCGACCACTGGACGGCGATCGCGGCGCTCTTCATCGGCCAGGAGTTCTGCTACTACTGGTTCCACCGCGCCGCGCACCGGGTGCGCTGGTTCTGGTGCAACCACGCCGTCCACCATTCGTCCAACCAGCTTAACCTGTCGGCCGCCTACCGGATCGGCATCCTGAGCCGCGCCAGTGGCAGCGCCGTCTTCTACGTGCCGCTGATCTGGCTCGGCTTCGATCCGAAGGTCGTCTTCGCGATGCTGTCGCTCAACCTGCTCTACCAGTTCTGGATCCATGCGATCTGGATTCCGCGCCTCGGCTGGCTCGAGGTCTTGCTCAACACGCCTTCGGCGCACCGCGTCCACCATGCCGCCAACCTCGAGTACCTCGACGCCAACTATGGCGGCGTGCTGATCGTCTTCGACCGCCTGTTCGGCACCTATCGCGCCGAACGCGACGATGTGCCGTGCCGCTACGGCCTGGTGGTGCCGATGGTCGGCTACAACATCGTGCACATCGAGCTGCACCAGTGGCGCGGGCTCGCCCGCGACCTGCTCGCGGCACGGAGCCTGCGCGCTGTCTTGGGGCACTTGGTGATGCCGCCCGGCTGGCGTGCCGAGGGGCCGGGGACGACGACGGCCGAGCTCCGCGCGCAAGCGGCGCAGGCGCCCTCTCTTGCCGCGCCGAGCGGGGCCGGCGCCGGCCCGGATTCGCGCAGCGCCGGCAGCACCGCCGGGATCGCCCCGGCGTAGCGGCTGCCGGCTCGGCTCGCGGCGCGATCGTCGCGGCGATACTTGCCGCCCCATGACCGAACTCAGCACCGAGGTCCGCCGCCGCCGCACCTTCGCCATCATTTCCCACCCCGACGCCGGCAAGACGACGCTGACCGAGAAGCTGCTGCTCTTTTCCGGTGCGATCCAGATCGCCGGCTCGGTGAAGGCGAGGAAAGCGTCGCGCCACGCGACCTCCGACTGGATGGAGATCGAGAAGCAGCGCGGCATCTCGGTTGCCTCGTCGGTGATGCAGATGGAGTACCGCGGCGCGGTCATCAACCTCCTCGACACGCCCGGCCACCAGGACTTCTCGGAGGACACCTACCGCGTGCTCACCGCGGTCGACGCGGCGCTGATGGTGATCGACGCCGCCAACGGCGTCGAGCCGCAGACGCGGCGACTGCTGCAGGTCTGCCGCGCCCGCAACACGCCGATCCTCACCTTCGTCAACAAGATGGATCGCGAGGTGCAAGAGCCGCTGGCGCTGATGGACGAGATCGAGCGAGAGCTCGGCATGAGCGTCGTGCCGTTCACCTGGCCCGTCGGCATGGGCAAGCGCTTCCACGGCGTGATGGACCTGCGCGCCGCGCGGATGCGCGTGTTCGCGCCGGGCGAGGACCGCAAGGGTGCCGAGGACGAGATCCTGGCCGGGATCGACAACCCGGCCTACGCCCATCGCTTCGGCGACGAGTACCTGCACGCCAAGAACGACATCGACCTGCTGCGCGACGCCGCGCCCGAGTTCGACGAAGGCGCGTTCCTTTCGGGCAAGCAGACGCCGATGTTCTTCGGTTCGGCGATCAACAACTTCGGCGTGCGCGAGGTCCTCGACGCGCTGGTCGATCTAGCGCCGCCACCGGGCGTGCGCGTCGCCATTCAGCGCGCCGTCGCGCCCGAAGAGCCGAAGTTCAGTGGCGTCGTCTTCAAGATCCAGGCCAACATGGATCCGGCCCACCGCGACCGCATCGCGTTCGTGCGCGTCGCCTCCGGCCACTTCGAGCGAGGCATGCGCCTGAAGGTCGTTCGCTCGGGCAAGGAGCTCCGTCCCAACACGGTGGTGAGCTTCCTATCGCAGCGCCGCGAGTTGCTCGACGAGGCGTTCGCCGGCGACATCATCGGCATCCCGAACCACGGCGTGCTCCAGCTCGGCGACACAATCACCGAAGGCGAGGCCCTCCAGTTCACTGGCCTGCCGTTCTTCGCACCCGAGATGTTCCGCTCGGTCGAGGTCGCCGATCCGCTGCGCACCAAGCAGCTCCGCGCCGGCTTGACGCAGCTCGGCGAGGAAGGCGCGATCCAGGT
>JBDSLQ010000147.1:0-5924 GCA_039916285.1 Caldimonas sp. | reverse complement strand
CGTCACCACCTCGCGCTCGTCGCGGCCATGCGAAGCCTCGTGCAGCCAGGCGCCGAAGCTCTTGCCGAAATTGGCCAGCAGGAATTGCGGATCCCGGGCGGCGATGTCGCCGATCGTGGCCAGGCCGAGCGCAGCGAGCTTTTCCGCGGCCTTCGGGCCGATGCCGTTGACCTTGCGGGCGGCGAGCGGCCAGATGCGCGCGCCGATGTCGCCGGCCGAGAGCAGCGTCAGGCCGTCGGGCTTGTCGAGCTCGGAGGCCAGCTTGGAGAGAAGCTTGTTGGGCGTGATGCCGATCGAGCAGGTGAGTCCGGTTCGCTCTTGCACGGCGGCCTTGAGCTGGGCGCCGATGCGTCGGCCGCCGTCGTGCACGCCGGGCAGCTCGCTCAGGTCGACGTAGATCTCGTCGATGCCGCGGTCCTCCACGATCGGCGCGAGCTCGCGGACCGCGGCCTTGAACAAGCGCGAATACTTGCGGTACTCGTCGAAGTCGACCGGGAGCAATACCGCATCGGGCGCCAGCCGCGCCGACTTCATCATTCCCATCGCCGAGAAGACGCCGAGCTTGCGCGCTTCATAAGTGCTCGTCGTGACGACGCCGCGGCCGGCGTAGTTGCGCAACGACGAGAAGTCGTGCGTGCCGTCGGCGCGCTTTCTCGGCTGGCTGTCGTGGCCGCCGCCGATCACGACCGCACGGCCGCGAAGCTCGGGATAGCGGAGCAGCTCGACCGACGCGTAGAACGCATCCATGTCGAGATGGGCGACGAGCCGGACCATGAGGAGGACTGTACGTGCATACAGGTAGGGCGGACAAGCACCGGCACCGGCCGGCACGCCTTCGGGCTTGTCGCAGAATGCGGCGATGAGCAGCGCTGCGCCGCCCGCTTCGATCCGCTTCGCAACGCGTGCCGACGCGCTCGGCATCGCCGAGATGTCGCGCGATTTCATCGAGCACGGGCTCGGCTGGAGCTGGACGCGGGAGCGCATCCTGCGCAGCCTTCGTCACCGCGACACCAACGCCATCGTCGCCGTCCGCGAAGCCGATCGTGCGGGTTTCGCGATCATGAAATACGGCGACGAGGAGGCGCACCTGCTGCTTCTCGCCGTCAAGCCATCTCACCGGCGCTTCGCCGTCGGCAGCGCGATGGTCCAATGGCTCGAGCGCTGCGCCGAGGTCGCCGGCGTCGGCCGCATCACGCTCGAGGCCCGCGCCAGCAACGAGGCCGCGCGCGCCTTCTATCGCCACCACGGCTATGCGCAGGCGCAGGTGCTGCCCGGCTACTACGGCGGCCGCGAGACGAGCGTGCGCATGGTCAAGGACTTCGGCTTGTCGCGAACCGGGGCGCTTTGACCGCGAAGAAGGTCTGCGCCGCGCTCGTCGCCGCAGGGTGCGTCGCCGGCGCGGCCCACTCGCAGGGCGCGCCGATCGACGCCAAGCCCTTGCCCCTTGCGACCCTGCGCGCTCCGGCGAGCGCCGACGAATGCGTCGTCTGGCGCCGCGAGCTCGGCTTCGCGCGCTCGGTCGAGGGCCACGACGCGCGCGACTTCCAGTCGTACCTGCACGCGGGAACCGTGTTCAACGTCGGCTCCGTCGACGCCGATCGCGGCCGCGACGCGGTGACGAAGAACTGGGCCGAGATCGTCGACGGCAAGACGATCGCCTTGCGCTGGCGGCCCGGGGTCGTGCAGATCGGCGGCGATCCGGCCATCGCTTTCTCGCGCGGTCCCTACATCCTGCAGCGCATGCACGCGGGAGGGCCGGTCTATCGCGTCGGCATGTACCAGAGCGTCTGGGTGCGCGACGCACGCGACGGCGTGTGGCGGATCCTCTTCGACGGCAGCGCCACGACCGGCCCGCCGATCGACGATCGCGCCGCCGCCGATCGCTGGGTCGAGGAACAGCCGATGTCCGACTGCGCCTCGTGACGGCGCGGCCGCAAGCGGCGTCTAGGCGCTCACGACGCCGCTCTTGAACAGGCCGCGATCGGTGTTGCCGCCGGCGGAGTAGAGCTGGAGTCCGTCGCCCGGCAGGAGGACGTCGATGGCGCGGTCGAGCGCCGCGGTGGCGCGGGCAAGCGCCTCGCGTTGCGCCGCGACCTGGCCGCCGGCGCTGGCGAGGCGCAGGCGCAGCGACTGCGGCAGCGGCCCGTTCCTGGCCGCGTCGGAAAACTGGCTGACGGCACTCGCCAGTGCGCGATGCAGCTCCGCGGCGTGGAGATCGATGCCGATCGGATCGCGCGCGCGCAGCGCGTTGCCGAGGGAGACCAGCCGGGTCTCGACTTCGGACAGGCCCGCTTCGAGCTCCGGCGAGTGAGTGACGGGCGCCTCGAGCGCAGCCATCAGCCCTGCACCTTGGCGAGAAGCTCCTGCGCGTTGGCGATCAGCTTGTCGGCGATCGCTTCGGGGTTGATCTTGAATGAGCCGTCGGCGATCTGGGCGGCGATCCGGCCGACCTTCTCGGCATCGAACTCGCCGGAGGCGCCGCCCGAGAGCAGCGTTGACGCGGTGCTGGACAAGGCGACCGTCGTGCTGGCATCGACCTGCGACGCAGCCGCGGCCTGGGCGTTCGCGTTCGCCTTCGTCGCTTCGGCAGGGGCGGCGGGCGAACCGGCGGCCGGGGCCGGCAGCGGGTTGTCGGCAGGATGTCCGATCTTCATGGGGCTCTCCAAAGGGTCGCCGGCGGGACCGGAACCGTCTTGTTGGACGGACTATCGGCCCGCCCCTCGGCGACTTTAGAGTTTTCTGGCCCTCCCACCCCCCGCAGCGCGGGGGTCCTCACAGCATCAGCTCCAACGCGAGCGATGGCGGCGGCACTTACCCTGTTCGGCGGCGAGGGGGCGACGCCAAAAGCGCTTCGTCGACACGCCGACCGCCGTTGGTACGTCGCCGCCAGCGGCCACATGGTGACCGAGAACGGCACTGGCCTGCCGCTGACGACTGACGGCGCTCAGCTGGCTGCAGGCGCGCCCCGGCAACGGAGTCTTCGTGACCACCGCTATGACGCGGATCTCGACCGCGAGCGGCGCGACGCGGCTGAAGACGCGCGCGACATCGACGCCGTGCTCGGCCACCTGCAGGCGGCACGGTCGGCGGCCGGCCACGTGCTGAGCGGATCGACAGCGAGACCAAGCGCCTCGACAGCCTGAAGCTTGGCCAGCCAGACCGGGCGATCGAACGCCGAAGATGTGGACATGGTGCACGCGATCTCGGACTTCCAGAACAAGCAAAGCGGCTACGATGCAGCGCTCAAGTCGTGCGCGATGGTGCAGCGTCTGTCGTTGTTCCAGTACGTGAACGGCTCCCGAGCGAAGCGAAGGATCCCGTCGCCGGCCGAGGTCCTTCGCTTCGCTCTGGACGACACGGTGGAGTTTGCTTGCTCGACGTCGCGATACTCGGCCAGGTAGCCCTCGGCTACTCCCCCTTCATCGACCGCAACCGCACGGTCGCCGCGACACGCCTCTCGGTATTTCCGCTTCGCCCCCATGCGTCGCTCGACGTCGCCCAGCTGCTGCACGCCGTCGGCGACGTCTGGCCGCAGAGCGGCGGCGACGTCTCGCTGAACGTCGTCAGCGAAAGCCTCGTCCACGACCTGCTCCAGGCCAGCCCGACCGCGAACCTGATGGTCGAGGTGCCGAACTTCATGGCCTCGGATCCGGCCAACGTCGGGGCGCTGCTGCGCCTGCACGGCGCCGGCAACACGCTGCTGCTGAAGGGCCGGCCCAACGCGCCGCTGCCGCGCGAAGTGCTGCCGTGCTTCAAGTATTCGATCATCGATCTCGCCGACGATCGCCGCGTCAGCGAGGTGGACGTCGCGTCGGCGCCGCCGCCGCCGGCGGGGGTGACTCGCTCGATCGCCCACGTCCAGTCAGGCGTTCGCACCGTTGCCGACATGGAAGCCGCCTTCGCGCGCGGCGCCCACGCCGTCCTCGGCTGGCCGATCGACGATGCCATCAACGCGACCGCGGTACGCACCGGCCGGCCGATGGCGCAGCCGGACCTGCAGGTCGTCGTCGAGCTGATCCACCGCGTCGACAACGAGGATCCGATCGAAAGGCTCGAGAACACGCTGAAGCGCGATCCGTCGCTTGCCTTCAAGCTGCTGCGCTACATCAACTCGCCCGCCTTCGGCCTGCGCGTCGAGATCAGCTCGTTCCGCCACGCGATCATGCTGCTCGGCTACCAGCGCCTGAAGCGCTGGCTCGCGCTGCTGCTCGCCACCGCCAGCAAGGACGTCAACCTGCGTCCGGTGATGTTCGCGGCAGTGCGCCGCGGCCTCCTGATGGAAGAGCTCGTCGCCGGCTCGGCCGACGAGGAAATGCGCAGCGAGATGTTCATCTGCGGCGTTTTCTCGCTGCTCGACCGCATGTTCCAGGAAAGCTTTGCCAAGCTGCTCGGCTCGATCCCGGTGCCCGAGCGCGTCTACCAGGCGCTGGTGAAGAGCGAAGGTCCGTACCAGCCTTACATGGCGATGGTCAAGGCGGCGGAGGGCGAATCGGTCCAGGACTACCGCGAGGCGGCCGAGCAGCTGCTGATGAGCGTTGCCGAGATCAACCGCGCGCAGTTGCGCGCCTTGATGGGCGCTCGCGCGCTGGAATGACCGGCAACACGGTCGGCGCGCCAGCGGCAGTCGAGCGGTTGCCGGGAAGGGCGGGATTTCCACAGGCCGCCTGTCGTCCGATCACCGCTTCCGTGGCGCGTCGCACGGCACGAGTCACCGGGCGTCGGTTCAAGTCTGGCCCGGCTGCGCCGAAAATGTGCCGTGCGGTCGTGGCTGCCGGCGCCGTCGCGCGGGGAGGCCAGGCGCAGCGCAGTCATCCCGCGACCCCATGTCACAGCCCGTGAGCGCTACTCTCCTCGACGCCGAAGCGCTCGACCGCCTGCGCGAGCTCGACCCGACGGGCAAGAGCCGGCTCCTCGAGCGCGTCCTGCGCGCGTTCCACTCCTCGGCATCGCGGCTGGCGCAGCAGTTCCGCGAAGCCCGCAAGAGCGAGGACATGCAGGGCATCCGCCATGTCGTGCACACCCTCAAGTCCTCGTCGGCGAGCATCGGCGCCGTCGCCCTGGCGCGACTTTGTGCCGAAATCGAGAATTCGATCCGCACCGAGGTCTTCGCGGCGCTGCCCGAACGCCTCGATGCCATGGACCGGGAGCTGGCCGCCGTGCTACAAGTCGTAACACCGATGCTGGCCCCGACGGACTCGCCGAAATGACCTTGCGCGCCGAGCCCTCCGCCGACGACATTCCCGCGCGTCCGCGCGTGCTTCTCGTCGACGACGACGAGGTCAACCTGCTGTTGACGTCGGTCGCGCTCCAGGACCAGGGCTTCGCCGTCACCGAGGCGGCGAGCGGCGAGGCGGCGATCCGCGTACTGGCCGACTGGCTGCCCGACGTCGTCGTCCTCGACGCCGTCATGCCCGGGCTCGACGGCTTCGAGACGTGTCGCGAGCTTCGCGTCCTGCCCGGCTTCGAATCGCTGCCGGTGCTGATGCTGACCGGCCTCGACGACGACGCCTCGATCACGCGCGCCTACGAGGCCGGCGCGACCGACTTCTTCGTCAAGTCGACCCAGTGGAGCCTGCTCGCCGGGCGCCTGCGCTACCTGCTGCGCGCCTCGCGCACGCGCGTCGAGCTCGAGCGCAGCAAATCTCGCCTGGCGCGCGCGCAGGACCTCGCGCGCATGGGCAGCTTCGACTGGCGGCGCGGCCAGGACGGGCCGGTGTACTCGATCGAGGGGCTGCGGGTGTTCGGCATCGGCCCGGGCGAGCAGCCGTCTTTTCGCAGCCTGCTGCGCATGGTCCCGGAAGAAGAGAGGAAGGCCTTCCTCGAGCTGACGCACAGCGCGATGGACCGAAGCACCGTGCTTGCCACCGACATCCACGCGCGCCTGGTCGACGGTCGCCAGCGCATCGTCCACATCGAAGCCGAGC
>JBDSLQ010000146.1:0-3313 GCA_039916285.1 Caldimonas sp. | reverse complement strand
CGCGCTACTTCGGGCCGTGGCCGCCGAATCCGACGCTCGAGGTTCCCTACGTCGCGCATGCGCTCGTGCAACGCATCGGCCCGATCGCCGTGCTGCAGGGAACGCCGGCCTGCGTGCCCTGCGATCGGGCCGGCTGCGAGGACCGCAACGACAGTCCGAGCCTGTGCCTGCAGACGATGGCGCCGGCGCGCGTCCTCGCCGAGGTGGACAGGATCCTCGCCGGCGCGCGGGTCGCTGAAGGACAATGACGCGATGGGCGCAGGCGCAGCGAAGGCAGCGGACGGGGCACGCCGGCGGCGTCCGGTGAAGGCCGTCATCCTCGCCGGCGGCCTCGGCAGCCGCATCGCCGAGGAGACCACCCTCAAGCCCAAGCCGATGATCGAGATCGGCGGCCGGCCGATCCTGTGGCACATCCTCAAGATCTACTCGGCCGGCGGCGTCGACGATTTCGTGATCTGCTGCGGCTACAAGGGCTACGTGATCAAGGAGTACTTCGCCAACTACTTCCTGCACATGTCGGACGTCACCTTCGACATGGCCGGCAACACGATGGAAGTGCACCAGAAGAACGCGGAGCCGTGGCGGGTGACGCTCGTCGACACCGGCGAGGACTCGATGACCGGCGGGCGCCTGCTTCGGGTGAAGGACTACGTCAAGGACGACGAGTGCTTCTGCTTCACCTACGGCGACGGCGTCGCCGACATCGACGTCGCCGCCGAGATCGCCTTCCACCGCGCCCACGGCAAGCAGGCGACGGTGACGGCCGTGCAGCCGCCCGGCCGCTATGGCGCGCTGCGCCTCGACGGCACGCGCGTCGACGGCTTCATCGAGAAGCCGCGGGGCGACGGCGGCCTGATCAACGGCGGCTTCTTCGTTCTCTCGCCGCGAGTCATCGACCGCATCGACGGCGACGCGACCAGCTGGGAGCAGGAGCCGCTCGCCGGGCTGGCGCGTGACGGCGAGCTGATGGCCTATGTCCACAGCGGTTTCTGGCAACCGATGGACACGCTGCGCGAGCGCAATCTGCTCGAAGAGCTGTGGCAGTCGGGACGGGCGCCCTGGAAGCGCTGGTGAGCAGCGCGGCGATGGCAGGACCCGGATCGCGATGACCGTCTCGGCGCCCGAGCCCTCGTTCTGGCGCGGCAAGCGCGTCCTTCTCACCGGCCACACCGGCTTCAAGGGCGCCTGGCTCGCGCTCTGGCTGCGCCGCCTCGGCGCCGAGGTCACGGGTCTGGCGCTGGCGGCCGACCAGCCGTCGCTGTACCGGCTCGTCGACCTCGAGACGACGATGGCAAGCCGCATCGTCGACCTGCGCGACGCGAGCGCGGTCGCGGCGGTGGCGCGGTCGGCGCGCCCCGAGATCGTTTTCCACCTCGCCGCGCAGGCGCTCGTGCGGGCGAGCTACCGCGATCCGCTCGCGACCTTCGCGACCAACGCAATGGGAACGGCGCACGTGCTCGATGCGCTGCGCGGCGCGGCCGAGGCGCGGGTCGCCGTCGTCGTCACCACCGACAAGGTCTATCGCAATCGCGAGTGGGCCTATCCCTATCGCGAGAGCGATGCGCTCGGCGGCCACGATCCGTACAGCGCGAGCAAGGCAGCCGCCGAGCTCGTCGTGGCGAGCTATCGCAGTGCGTTCCTCGCCGCGCAAGGCGTCGCGGTCGCGACGGCGCGCGCCGGCAACGTCATCGGCGGCGGGGACTGGTGCGAGGACCGCCTGATTCCCGATGCGGTCCGCGCCTGGTCGAGCGGCGCGGTGCTGCGCGTGCGCTGGCCGGGGGCGATCCGGCCGTGGCAACACGTCCTCGACCCGCTCGCCGGCTACCTTCGCCTCGCCGAGCAGCTCTGGGAGTCGCCGGCGCTCGCCGACGCCTACAACTTCGGGCCGCGCACCGACGAGGCCGCGAGCGTCGGCGAGGTGATCGCGCTGGCGCGCGCGGCCTACGGCGCCGGCGAATGGAGCGCCGAGGCGGAAGAGGGCGGGCCGCACGAGGCCGGCCGGCTCGCGCTCGAAGTGGGGAAGGCGCGCACTGTCCTCGGCGTCGCGTCGCGATGGGATCTGGCCGAAGCGGTCGCCCGGACGATGGGCTGGTACCGCCGGCAACGCGGCGGAGCCGCCGCGCTGGCGCTGTGCGAGGCCGACATCGCGGCGCACGACGCCGCGGCCGGGCGCGCCGCGGCGCAGAAGGCCGCGTCGGACGCCGGGGCGGCGGCGCCGCCGGCCGACGGGCGAACCGGATGAAGCGGCTGCTCGTCGAGGACACGCCGCTCGCCGGCCTGAAGCGCGTGCGCCGGACGCGGCTCGGCGATTCGCGCGGCTCCCTGGCGCGCCTCTTCTGCGCTGACGAGCTCGCCGAAGCGGGCTGGTCCGGGCCGGTGGCGCAGGTCAACCACACCCGCACGCGAGAGCGCGGCAGCGTCCGCGGCCTGCACTTCCAGAGCGCGCCGCACGCCGAGACCAAGCTCGTCCATTGCCTGCGCGGCGAGGTGTGGGACGTTGCCGTCGACCTGCGCCGCGGCTCGCCGACCTTCCTGCGCTGGCACGCCGAGACGCTCAGCGACGAGAACGGGGTGGCGCTCCTCATTCCCGAGGGCTTCGCGCACGGACTGCAGACGCTCGCCGCCGACGTCGACATGCTCTATTGCCATTCGGCCGCGTACGCGGCGAGCGCCGAAGGCGGCATTCATCCGCGCGACCCGCGCCTGGCGATCGACTGGCCCCTGCCGATCGCCGCGCTCTCGCCGCGCGACGGGGCGCACGCTTTGCTCGGCGCCGACTTCGCGGGCCTGGCGCCGTGAAGTGCCGCCACTGCGCCGCCGAACTCGAGCACGTCTGCCTCGATCTCGGCAGCGCGCCGCCCTCGAACGCCTACCTGAGCGAAGCGGCACTGCGCGCGCCCGAGGTCTGGTATCCGCTGCGCCTGCTCGTCTGCGAGCGCTGCTGGCTGGTCCAGACCGAGGATCACGCTGGCCGCGAGGCGCTGTTCAGCGACGACTACGCCTACTTCAGCTCGTTCTCGTCGTCGTGGCTCGCCCACGCGCGCGCCTACGTCGAGGCGATGGGAACGCGCTTCGCGCTGACGCGCGAGAGCCGGGTCTGCGAGGTCGCCGCCAACGACGGCTACCTGTTGCGCTACGTCCGCGACGCCGGCATCCCGTGCTTCGGCGTCGAGCCGACGGCGAGCACGGCGACCGCGGCGCGGGCCCTCGGGCTCGACATCGTCGAGCGCTTCTTCGGCGTCGCGCTCGGCCGCGAGCTCGCCGCGGCCGGGCGGCAGGTCGACCTCGCCGCCGCCAACAACGTGCTCGCCCA
>JBDSLQ010000145.1:0-5584 GCA_039916285.1 Caldimonas sp. | reverse complement strand
GAGGCGCTGCTCCGCTTCGACTCGGCGACGCCCGGCGGCGAGCCGCGCAGCACGCGCATCTACGCGCGGGTGCGCGGCGCCGAAGAGCCGATGGGGCCGCTTGCCTAGCGCCGCGGTTCAGCCTCCTAGTCGGCGACGCCGTCGCCGGGGGAGAAGCGATCGACCGCGTCGGTGACGATGCCGTCGATCCCGAGCGCATCGAGGCGCCGCGCTTCGGCCGGGTCATTCACCGTGTAGACGAGGCCGCGCAGGCCGGCGCCGTGGATAGCGGCGAGCACCGATGCATCGATCAGCGCATGGTGCGTGACGACGGCGACGCAGCCGAGCCCCGTCGCTTCATCGAGCCAGCCAGGGCGCAAGGCGTCGAGAAGGAGGCCGCGCGGCAGGTGCGGCGCCGTCGCGCGCGCCCCTTCCAGCGAGCTCGGCTTGAACGAGGTCAGCAGCGGCGGTCGGGACGCCGCGGCCCAGAGCTTGGCGGCCACCGCCGCGACGACGCGGCCGGTCTCGAGCTCGTTGCCGGGCGAGGCCTTGATCTCGACGTCGAGCGCGTAGTCGTTGCGCAGGCAGAACCGGGCGACCGCCGCGAAGCTCGGCACCGGCTCGCCGGTGTAGCGCCGGCTGTGCCAGCCGCCGGCGTCGAGCTGCGCCAGGTCGGCCCACTCAAGCGCCGCGGCCGGGCCGTGGCCCGAGGTCGTGCGCTGCAGTGTCGAGTCGTGGAGGAGGAAGGGAACGCCGTCGGACGAGAGCTTCACGTCGCATTCGAAGGCGCGATAGCCATGGGCGGCGCCGAGGCGAAACGCGGCGAGCGTGTTTTCTGGGCCGAGCTTGCCGGCGCCGCGGTGCGCGATCCAGCGCGGATACGGCCAGTCGGCGTCCATCGATCGACGTGGGGCGAGGCGAGGTCAGGCGCCGACGCGCATCGAGGTTGACGCGTCGAACCAGTGCATGTGCTCGGGGCGGGCGGCGATATAGACGACGTCGCCGATCGCGGGGTGAGGCGCGGTGGCGTCGAGCCGCGCCGTGAACAGCGTTTCCCCGAGCGTGCCGTAGACGAGCCGCTCGGCGCCGAGCATCTCGAGCGCCTGAACGCGCACCGGCCAGCCGCCCGCCGCAGCGTCGCTGCCGAGCTCGACATGCTCGGGCCGGATGCCGAGCACGAGCTCGCCAGCGCGCGGCACCGGTGCCGGCAGCGACAGCACCTGGCCGCCCGACTGAAAGCCGGTGCCCTGCGCCTGTCCACGGACGAGATTCATCGGCGGCGAGCCAATGAAAGCGGCGACGAAGGTCGTCGCCGGGCGGTGATAGACCTCGTCGGGCGTGCCGATCTGCTCCATCCGGCCTGCGTTCATGACGATCATCCGCTCGGCAAGCGTCATCGCCTCGACTTGGTCGTGGGTGACGAAGAGCGACGTCGTCCGCAGCTCGCGGTGCAGCTTCTGGATCTCGAGGCGGGTCTGCGCGCGCAGCTTGGCGTCGAGGTTGGAGAGCGGCTCGTCGAACAGGAAGACTGCCGGCTGGCGCACGATCGCCCGCCCCATTGCGACGCGCTGTCGCTGGCCGCCGGAGAGCTCGCGCGGCCGCCGCGCCAGGAACGGGCCGAGCTGCAGAATCGCCGCGGCCTTGTCGACGCGCTGCTTGATCTCGGCCATCGGCACCTTGGCGATCTTCAGCCCGTACGCCATGTTGTCGAACACCGTCATGTGGGGGTACAGCGCGTAGTTCTGGAACACCATTGCGATGTCGCGCTCGGCTGGCTCGAGCCGGTTGACGACGCGCCCGGCGATCGAGATCTCGCCCTCGGTGATCTCCTCGAGACCGGCGACCATGCGCAGCAGCGTCGACTTGCCGCAGCCGGAGGGGCCGACGATGACGACGAACTCGCCCTCGTTGACCTCGGCGTCGACGCCGTGGATCACCTGAACCGCGGTCGCGCCAGAGCCATAGCGCTTGACGACCTTGCGAAGCGAGATGGCGCCCACGGCTCAGCCTCCGAAGTGTGAAACTGGTGTCGTCATTTTTCCGAGTCGACGAGTCCCTTTACGAACCAGCGCTGCATCAGCAGCACCACCAGCGCCGGCGGGATCATGGCCAGGATCGCGGTGGCCATGATCACGTTCCACTCGTTGGCCGCGTCGCCGCCGCCGAACATGCGCTTGATGCCCATGACCACCGGGTACATCGATTCGTCGGTGGTCATCAGCAGCGGCCAGAGGTACTGGTTCCAGCCGTAGATGAACTGGATCACGAAGAGGGCCGCGATCGATGTCTTCGAGAGCGGCAGCAGCACGTCCTTGAAGAAGCGCATCGGCCCGGCGCCGTCGATTCGCGCGGCCTCGACCAGCTCGTCGGGAACCGTAAGGAAGAACTGGCGGAACAGGAACGTCGCCGTCGCCGAGGCGATCAGCGGCACGGTGAGGCCGGCGTAGCTGTTGAGCATGCCGAGGTCGGCCACCACCTTGTAGGTCGGAAAGATGCGCACCTCGACCGGCAGCATCAGGGTGACGAAGATCATCCAGAACACCAGCGAGCGAAACGGGAAGCGGAAGTAGACGATGGCGAAGGCCGAAAGCAGCGAGATCGCGATCTTGCCGATCGCGATGATCAGTGCGGTGACCAGGCTCACCCACATCATGTGCCCGACCGGCGACACTCTTCCGCCCATGCTGGTCTCGCCGCCGAACAGCGCCAGCCGATACGTCTCGACCATGTTGTTGCCGGGCATGAGAGACATCGGTGCCTGGATGATGTCCTGCGGAGTCTGGGTCGATGCGATGAAGGTCAGGTAGACGGGAAAGGCGATGACGACCACGCCGATCGCGAGCACGACGTGCGAGACGAAGTCGAAGACCGGGCTACGCTCGATCATGGCGGTGATGGGGCGTCATCAGTACTGGACCTTCTTCTCGACGTAGCGGAACTGGATCACCGTCAGGGTGATGACGATCACCATCAGCACCACCGACTGGGCCGCCGAGCCGCCGAGGTCGAGGGCCTTGAAGCCGTCGGAGTAGAGACGGTAGACCAGGATCGAGGTCGCCTTGCCTGGACCGCCCTGGGTGGCCGTGTCGACGATGCCGAAGGTATTGAAGAACGCGTAGACGATGTTGATTACCAGCAGGAAGAACGTCACCGGCGACAGCAGCGGGAACACGATCGTCCAGAAGCGGCGCCACGGCCGGGCGCCGTCGATGGCCGCCGCCTCGATCAGGCTTTTCGGGACCGACTGCAGGCCGGCCAGGAAGAACAGGAAGTTGTACGAGATCTGGTTCCACACCGCGGTCATGACGATCAGCGCCATGGCGTGGTCGTCATCGAGAAGGTGGTTCCATTCGACGCCCAGGTAGCGCAGCGCGTAGCTGACGACGCCCACCGACGGCGCGAACATGAACAGGAACAGCACTCCGGCGATCGCCGGGGCGACCGCGTATGGCCAGATCAGCAGCGTCTTGTAGAACGCGGCGCCCTTGATGACCCGGTCCGCCATGACCGCAAGCAGCAGTGCCACGGCCAGGCCGATCCCGGCCACCAGCACCGAGAAAACCGCCGTCGTCCAGAACGACGACAGGTAGGTCTGGTCGCTCCAGAGACGCTTGAAGTTCAGCAGCCCGACGAATTCGGTCGAGGTGCCGAACGCGTCTTCGGTGAGGACGCTCTGGTAGATCGCCTGGCCGGCCGGCAAGAAGAAGAACACCAGGATGATGGCCATCTGGGGCGCGACCAGCACCCACGGCAGCCACCAGCTCTGGAAACGGACACGCTTCTCGACGGCCAACGCGTCCTCGCCGGTTCAGCCTTTGTTGGCGGTTTCGAAACGCGTGAGCTGTTCGTTGCCGCGGCTCACCGCCGAGTCCAGCCCTTCCTTGACCGTCTTCTTGCCATTCCAGATCTGCTCGAGTTCCTCGTCGACGATGGTGCGGATCTGCACGAAGTTGCCGAGCCGGATGCCGCGCGACTTGTCGGTGGTCTTGCGAATCATCTGCGTGACCGAGACGTCGGTGCCCGGATTTTCCTTGTAGAAGCCGGCCTTGTCGGTCTGCTCGAAGGACGCGATCGTTACAGGCAGATAGCCAGTGCGCTTGTGGCTTGCCGCCGCAACGTCGGTCTGCGAGAGGTAGTTGAAGAACGCCGCTACTCCCTTGTATTCCTCAGGCTTCCTTCCGGACATGACCCACAGGCTGGCGCCGCCGATCACCGTGTTCTGGGGTGCGCCCTGGACATCCGGGTAATACGGCAGGGTCGAGATGCCGGAGGCGAATTTGGCGTTGCGCTTGATGCTGGCGTACAGCGCTGACGAGCCGGTCACCATCGCGCATTCGCCTGAGTAGAAGGTCGCGTCGGCGGCGTTGCCGCGGCCCTTATAGACGAACAGGCCCTGCTTGGCCATGTTGGCCAGGTTCTCGATGTGGCGCACGTGCAGCGGCGAATTGAAGGTCAGGCGGGCATCGGTGCCGCGCATGCCGTTGCCCTTGCTCGCGAACTCGACGTTGTGCCAGGCCGAGAAGCTCTCGAGCTGGGTCCAGCTGCCCCAGCTCGTGGTGAATGGGCATTTGTGGCCGTTCGCCTTCAGCTTGGCGGCCGCGAGCGCTACTTCGGGCCAGGTCTTTGGCGGTTTGTCCGGATCGATGCCGGCGGCCTTGAATGCGTCCTTGTTGTAGTGGAAGACCGGCGTCGAGCTGTTGAACGGGAAGCTCAGCATCTGGCCGTTCGGGGCCGTGTAGTAGCCGGCGACCGCGGGCACGTAGGCTTTTGGGTCGAACTTCTGGCCGGCGTCCTGCATGATCTTGCCGACGGGAACGATGGCACCCTTGCTCGCCATCATGGTTGCCGTGCCGACCTCGAACACCTGGAGGATGTGCGGCGCATTGCCGGAACGGAACGCGGCGATCGCCGCAGTCATCGATTCGTCGTAGCTGCCCTTGAAGACCGGCACGACCCTGTAGTCCTTCTGCTTCGCGTTGAAGTCCTTGGCCAAGTCGTTGACCCATTCGCCGAGAGCGGTCGGCATCGAATGCCACCACTGGATTTCGACCTGGGCCTGAGCCGGCGCCGAGAAGGCGGCAAACGCGAGCAGCGAACACGAGACGAGCGACTTCAACTTCATGATGACTCCGTGAGAAGGGCCGGGCGGCCGATGCGGTACGGCGCGATTGTCCAGCCCAAGATGACAGCCGCGTTTATCCCGCGCCGAGGCGCGCGCCGGCAAGCGGGAATACCCGCCGCATCCCAGGGCGGCAGACATGCCCAAGGCGACATTTTGCTGCGCTGCGGTACGATGCCTCGCTCCTCTCACAGCGGCCGCGAATCGCGCCCTGCCTCCATGAACGCCCCGCTGCCGATCGACCGGATCGCCGCCGAAGCAGAAGCAGCCGGTGCCGCGCCCCGCCTGCGCGAGATTCCGTACAACTACACCTCGTTCTCCGATCGCGAGATCGTCATCCGCCTGCTCGGCCAGCGCGCCTGGGAGGTCCTCGGCCTCTTGCGAAGCGAGCGGCGCACCGGCCGCTCGGCGCGGATGCTCTACGAGGTGCTGGGCGACATCTGGGTCGTCCAGCGCAACCCCTACCTGCAGGACGACCTGCTCGAC
>JBDSLQ010000144.1:0-6836 GCA_039916285.1 Caldimonas sp. | reverse complement strand
GGCGTCTTCGATCTGGGCGACACGAACTTCGAGTGGCATCCCAGCGTCTGAACGGACTTTGCCCGACATGAACACAAGACAGTTCCTGGAAGCGTCTCTCCCTTCCCCCCGAGCGCGATCGCTCCGCTCGTCCGGGCCGTGACGGCCCGGCTGCAGTGATCACGGAGGATCCCTGCGGGCCAGAAGTCGCTGCGCTGCGCGACGAATCAGCCTCCCAGAGCTTCGAGGTCACTTTCGCAAGACTGTCTTTCGGCGGCAGGCACCTGCTCGTGCCAGCGCTTTGCCGCATCACGATGCGACCTCGACCGCGCGGCGTCGCCTGCCGCGCCATGGGCAAGGGCGACCAGGGCGTGGGCGAAGACGCGTTCGAAGGGCGGTGCGTCGTGTTCTTCGCAGACTTGCAGGCACCGCTCGGCGCACGCCACGGCGAGCGCCGGTTCGCCGGCCTCGAGCAGGCTTCGGGCGAGCCGGTACTCGGCACGCTCTTTCTCCAGCCACGTCCCGGCCCGCTTCCAGCAAGTCAACGCCGCCTCGGCCGCGCCGACCATCGCTTCGGTTTCGGGTCGGCTGCGGTCGCGCTTGCCCTCCAGGGCGACGGCGAGGTTGTTCCCCGTGACGGCGAGCGCGCGGATGGCGGGCGAGCCGGCGGGCCAGTCGGCTTCGCCCAGCCGTAGCGCTTCGCGGAACGCGGCAATCGCGCGCGTGAAATCGTCGCGGCCCGCGAGCGCGGCCGAGGCCGCCGCCAGGGCGCGCACGCGATCCTCGGCCGGCAGGGCTTCCAGCGCGCCGCCTTCGCCGCCGGCGTAGCGCAGAGTCGCCACGCCCCGGTCGACCGCGGCGTGCGCGGCAGCGCTGCCACCGAGAACAGCGAGGGGCTTCATCGACTGGAGGAGCTCGGTGCCGCGCTGCCATCGACCGAGATGCTCGCCGTAGACGTGGACCAGCAGCTGCACGAATCCGGGCACTTGCTCGGCGCTTTCGATCAGCCCCAACGACGAGCCGATCCTTGCCGCGACCTCCTCGCTGCGCTCGGCATGCTCGTCCCACGCCGCTTCCAGGAACTGTCTTGTGTTCATGTCGGGCAAAGTCCGTTCAGACGCTGGGATGCCACTCGAAGTTCGTGTCGCCCAGATCGAAGACGCCGATGCCGCAGGCCTGGGGCGGCAAGCGGAACATGATTTCGCCGGTGGGCGAAGCGACAGTGCTCTCGCCGCCCTCGACGCTTTCCTCGGGCCGGTTCAGCGCGTTCGGCCAGTTCGTCTGGACGACGTACGACCGGGCCGCGGCCGCAAGGCGCTGGATGTCGCGGACGTACTCCGGCGGGTCGGTCCTCGGCTTGTCCGGGTCTTGCCGAAGCGCGCCGGGAACGAAGATGACGTCGACCGTTCCGGGCGCGAGCTCGTGCGTCACGAGCGCGAGGTCGGCGACCTCGCGACAGATGACCGCCGAGCAGCTCAACCCTTGAAGCCTGGCCGTCGGCCTGGACGAGCCGCGTTGAAAGAACGTGGCTTCCGCCTCGGTCAAGCCCCGCTTCGAAACGATCGCTCGCGTTTCGCCGTGCTCGTCGATGAGCAGATGCGAGTTGTACTTCTCGGTGCCGGTGCCGAACGTCGGCGCGCCCACCGCGATCCCGAGCGAGAGCTTCGCGCAATGCGCCTGCAATTCGCGCACTGCCGGCAACACCAGCTCAGGCGTCGCTTCCCGGCCGATCCGGCGGTGGTAGCCGGTGACCGCCAGTTCCGAGAACGCGCAGAGCCTGGCGCCGCGGGCGCTGGCGAACTCCATGGCACGAAGGATGGCCGCGACGTTCTCCGCCGTCGACCAACGCATCTCGATCTGTGCCACTGCGACTCGCGTCATGCCGCTCCGCCCGGTCAGCGGGCCGCAGGCCTGTTGAAGGCGATGGCCGCGCGGACGAGCGCCGTGAACGCGGCCTCGTCGAGCCGCTCGCCTTCGCGCATGTCGATGGCGCGTCGGGTGTTGCCCTCGAGGCTGGAGTTGAACACGCGCGTCGGGTCCGCGAGCTTCGCGCCCTTGGCGAAAGTCAGCTTGACGACGCTCTTGTAGGTCTCGCCCTTGAAGATCAGCCCATCTCCAAACCAGACGGACACATTCCACTTCTTCTTCATCTCGTCCTTGCCATCCTCATGGCTCGATGCCGAGATCGCAGATGTGCCACCGCCGCGCGCAACGCACGCAACTGACGGTGACCTGCCCGCCGCCATCGGCGGGGTCCTGCAGCCGCAGGCGACCGTAGACACGGCAGCCGGGGCAGACCGCCTGGCGGGCGATCGCCTCGGCGCGCATCAGCAGGAAGAAGTAGCGGCGCAGCGACCAGACGCCGATCACTAGGCAGGTCAGAAGCAGCACGCCGTTGCCCAGCCGCTCCGCGGCGGGGCCGGGCCGGCTGACGAGCTCCACGGCGGCGAACAAGCCGATCGTCGACAACAGCAACAGCAAGAGTTGCAGGTGAGCCAGCGTCAGCTCGCGTGAGTACCACTTCCTGAACCCGTGCTTGCGGATGCCGTCGTCGAGCCTCATGACGAACCACTCTAGCAAAGGTCAGCCGGGGAAGAACCGACCGCGGCGGCGCTCGCCGCCGTGGTCACGCCGGTGGCGCGGGTCAGCGATTCGTCATCGCCACGAAACGCATCAGGCCCTGGTACTTCGGCGGGCTGGCGGGAACTCGGGTGACGTATGTCATCGAGCCCCAACCGCTCCACTGGGAAGCGGCGCCGAAGTCGGTCTGGGGGTTCTCGCCCTGCTTGCCGGAAGCCTTTGTCGCGGCGCGGGCCGCGATCAGCCGATTCGATTCGGCGATCACGGCGTCGCGCGTTTCGGGAGTCATGTAGTAGCGGAGCATGGAGTTTCGAAGCAGTGACGACGCCAGTGACGGTATCGAGTGGGCCAGGCGCGCCCCGTCCGCCGTTTCCGATCGCGCCTGTCGGACAAGCACTCGCGGCCCCCATGTCGAGCCGATGTGCGCGAACTGGTTCACGAATCGTGACGGCAACATGAACTCGGCCGCCCAGGCGCCGACACCCTCCGACATCGAGACCCTGGCGACATACCTCAGCACGCTCCCTGAGGCCGAGTGCCGCGCGGGCGCGCCGGGCACCGGGCTTGCCCGGACCGGGCATGCGCATCGGCACCGCGGGCTGGTCGATATCGCGCGACGCCGCGCTGTCGTTCCCGGGCGAAGGGCAGCATCTCGCGCGCTATGCGCGCGTGCTCGGCTGCGCCGAGATCAATTCGTCGTTTCACCGCAGCCACCGCGTGGAGGTTTACCAGCGCTGGGCCGCGCAAACACCGCCGGGATTTCGCTTCGCCGTCAAGCTGCCGCGCAGCATCACCCACGACGCCCGCCTGCGCCGCGCGCGCGAGCCGCTGCTGCGCTTTCTCGCCGAGGCGAGCGGGCTGGGCGATCGCCTGGCCGTGCTGCTCGTGCAGCTGCCGCCGTCGTTCGCCTTCGAGGCGCAGCCACTGCGTCGCTTCTTCGGCGTGCTCGCCGAGCTGTACCCAGGCGCCGTCGTCTGCGAGCCGCGCCACGCGAGCTGGTTCACGCCGGCGGCCGATCGCGCGCTCGTCGCCTGGCGCGTCGGCCGCGCCGGCGCGGACCCGGCGTGCTGCCCGCAAGCGGCCGAGCCGGGCGGCTGGCTCGGGCCCCAGGCCGACGGCCGCGGTGCCTTCGTCTACTACCGCTGGCACGGCGCACCGCGGATGTACTGGTCGCGCTACGAGCCGGGCTGGGTGCGGGCGCAAGCCGACCGCCTCACGCGCTGGCCGGACGATGCCGAGGGCTGCTGCATCTTCGACAACACGGCGGGCGGGGGCGCGATCTCGAACGCGCTCGAGCTGAGGTCGATGCTCGACGCGCTCAGAGGCGCCGATGTCGCAGGGCGATCGCCGCGGCGCCCAACATGAGCACCAGCTGGTCCTCCCGATCACCGAGAACGGTTTCCTGCACGTCCTGGGCCACCCGAACTACCGGCATGGCCCCGGTTCGGCGGACGCGGCTCGCATGCTGCCGAGCGCGCTCTGCTCGATGCCCAGAACCTCTTCGCGCGAAACGCCGGATCGGCGCCAGCTCAGCGCGGCCACGGCCGCGGCGGGGCGCCGAGAACAAGCGTCCAGTAGCGGCGCTCTCTAGCCGCGTCGGCGGCGCCGGCATCGATGCAAGCCAGCCCGAACTCGAGCACGGCCGCATTCATCAGGTTCTCGCAATGGCCTTCGCTCTCGAGCCAGGCTTCGACGACATCGTCGAGCGACGAATAGCCGACGCCGACGTTCTCGACCGCCAAGGTGTAGCGATAGCCGATCGCGCGCAGGCGCTCGGCGAGGCTTCGGTTCTGGCTGTCGAGGTGGGTCATCCGTTGCAGCCGGGCCATCTCGGCGGCTTGCACCTGCGCCGCCGCCGCGAGGCTTTCGCTCCACGTCAATGGCACGGCCGTCGAAGTCGTCCCCGGGCGGCAGGTGGCGCCGCGCAATCGCGCCTCGTTCAGGCGCCGCATCGCGGCTTCGGCCGACGGGGCGGCGCCGCACGAGAGCAGTTCGCCCGAATTCGTGACCGCGGACAGCGCCAGCGTTGCTGCAGCGGCGACGCCTTGCACGATACGACCCAGGCATCTGCGGCGAGCGGCCGAGATCTTGAGTCGAGGGCGTACTGGCTTCCGCATTCCTGATCGTAGGCATCGGCGCGCCGGATGAGGCGTGAGAAGTGCGAATCCGGTCGAGCCCGGAGCGCCGGTGGTCGACCCTTCGTGCGGTGCAGTCGCCTTTCCGTGTCAAACGCACGTTCGCGGCGGCGCATGGCCCCGGGGACCGGGGAGGCGCGGCGCGGCCGGGACAGGTCCACTGCATCACCTCATGGACAAGACCCCTGTTTCCTCGCTTCGGGCCCTCGCGGTCGCGTTGACCGTGGCGGCTTCCTGCGCTGGCCCTGCAGCGGCGCGGAGCGGGGCGGCGCGGAGCGCGGCGGCGCCGGTGCCGGCGGCCTCGACCGTCGACGCCTGCGCCTGGGATCGTCCCGGAAACGACCCCTTCATGGGCGACGTCGTCGCCGCCGTCGATCGCTACCACGACATCGCCGTCGACGTTCGCACGCGCCTCAAGGCGCGCATGGTCATGCGCGACTACGACGACGTCGTCAGCATCCGGCGCGACAGCATCACCGGCCGGGCACGGGTTCGCTACGGCACGGCGATCCACGACATGCACTTCGGCAACGCCAAGCTGTGCCGATCGGTGAGCCGCGCCGCGTGGAGCGCGCAGATGCAGGAACGTGGCCTGGTGTACTGCGAAAGCGATCAGTGCATCCTCGTCCCGACGGTCTGCCGCAACGTCAGCCGCATCGCGCGCGCCGGGGTCGCCCCCGCACACGCCGAGGGCGACGTGCCTGATCTGGAGCCGCCGCCGGTCGCCGCACTGGATCTTCTGCCGGCGCCCGTTCCGTTCGACGTGTCACCGCCCGCGCTCTCGCTGGACGCCAGCTCCGGGGTCGAGACGCCGCCGGCGGGCTATTCCCCAGGCGTCGGGTTCGCTGGTGCAGGAGCCGGTGGGTCGGGCAGCTTTGCCGCGGGGTCGGCCGGCGCTTCCGGCCTCGCGACGATCGCGGCGGCTTCCGGCCACGGCGATGGCCTCGCGCCGGGATCGTCGGCGCTCCTGAACACGACGATCAGCCCGGTGCCGGAACCCGGCACGTGGGCTCTGATGGCGGCCGGGCTCGCGGGGCTCGCGGATGCGCGGCGTCGCCGGCGCAAGTAGTCGCCTGCAGGTCGAGCGAGCTCAAGCGCTCTCTGCAATCGCCGCGACGACACCAAGTCGATAAGCCGCGCTCACCGCCTCGGCACGCGTCGCCACGCCGGGCTTGACGAAGATCGCTGCGACGTGGTGCTCGATGGTGCGTGCCGATCGGTGCAGGCGCAGCGCGCGTTGCGCGGTCGGAGGGCAGTCTCCTAACGTTCGCTGCCACCGAACGCGAGCGACACGGCGCCCAGCTCCGCGGGCTGGTCGGGATCGTCGGCGTCGGTCACGACGCTGAGGCGCAGGCGGGCACCGACGCGTCGCGCGGCGACGCCTTCGATCTTGCGCTTGGGCGCGATCTTCTCGATGAACCGGACCTTGTCGTCGCGGTCACAGACGCCGATCGCCGTGGCGACGCAGGGCCCGTCCTGGTAGGCGTCGTCACGCGCTTCCGCCACCGCGCTGAAGACCCACGTGCCGTCGGGCAGCGCGGCGCCGTCGGTGAAGCCGAAGGGGGTTCCCTCGGCCGACCCGAGGTCGCAGTTGCGGACGTTGCGCGGCAGCGGCGCGCGGCGCTGGTGGCCGTCGAGCCAGGCGAGCGCGTGCAGGAGGTCGAAGCGGACGACGGCGCTCGGGCCGCTCGCGCCGCCGCGCTGCAACAGCACGAACGAGCCGCCGGCGACGAAGGCCCCTTCGATGTTGAGCTCGGCGAAGCGCTCCGTGAGGGCGCGGTACAGCGGCTCGATGTCGACCGGACGCACGGCGCCCGCCGGATCGCCGGCAGCATCGAGCGGCAGGATCGCGCCGCGCATGCGGTTCGGACGCGAGCCGGAGCCGAGCGCGAGCAACGCGCCCCCCGGCCTGTCGCCCGAGGCCGGCAGGAACATCAACGTCTCGAAGTCCGGCTTGCGCTTCTTGCGCGGCTTGGCATCGGCCGGCAACCGCCCGGCCAGCACGCGCAGCAGGCGGACCGGACGCGTGCTGCCGACATCCAGAACGCCGAGGTGCAGTTCGTCGTCGGCGACGACATAGAGCCGGCCCTGCACGCGAACGAGCCCGCAGGCAGCGCTCAGGAATCTGCGCCCGCCGGGGTG
>JBDSLQ010000143.1:0-3860 GCA_039916285.1 Caldimonas sp. | reverse complement strand
AGGATGCGATCTCGAACGCGGTAGCGGTCGACAAGGAAGGCGTCTCGGTGGCAATGCTGGCGCAGGACTATGCCTTCGGCCGCGACGCGGTCAGGGCATTCAAGGACGCGGTGAAGAGGGCCAAGATCGTCCACGAGGAGTACTTGCCGCAAAACACCTCCGACTTCACCGCGGGGACGCAACGCCTGATCGATGCCCTCAAAGACAAGCCGGGGCGAAAGGTCGTCTTCGTCGTCTGGGCAGGCGCGGGCAATCCCTACAAGATCGCGGAAGAGCTCAAGCGCCACAACATCGAAGTCTCGACCGGCGGGAACATCCTGCCGGCGATGGTTGCCTTCAAGCAGTTCGCCGGAATGGAAGGGGCGGCGTACTACTACTTCGGCATCCCGAAGAACCCGGCCAACGAATGGCTGGTCGCCAATCACTACAAGCAGTTCAAGGCACCGCCCGACTTTTTCACGGCGGGCGGAATGTCCGCGGGGATCGCGCTGGTCGAAGCACTCAAGAAGACCGGCGGCGACACCAATACCGAGAAGCTCATCAAGACGATGGAGGGGATGAGCTTCGACTCGCCCAAGGGGAAGATGACGTTCCGCAAGGAAGACCATCAGGCGATGCAATCGATGTACCACTTCAAGATCAAGAACGACCCGGCGTTCGCCTGGGGCGTCCCCGAGCTCGTGCGCGAGATCAAGCCGGAAGAGATGGTTATCCCGATCAAGAACAAGCGCTGATCGGCAGGCGCCGGGCCGCTGCACTGCATGGCGCGGCCATGCTCGAGACGAAAGACCTCACGATCCGCTTCGGCGGCCATGTCGCCGTCGACCGCGTCTCGTGCGCGTTCGCACCCGGCACGCTGACCGCGATCGTCGGCCCGAACGGCGCCGGCAAGACGACCTACTTCAACCTGATCTCCGGCCAGCTGCGCGCGAGCGCCGGCTCGGTCTGGCTGAACGGGTCCGACATCACCCGCGAGAGCGTGCCGGCGCGAACCCATCGCGGCCTCGGCCGTGCCTTCCAGCTGACGCAGCTGTTCCCGAACCTGAGCGTGCTCGAGAACGTTCGACTCGCGGTGCAGTCGAAGCGCCACGAGGGGCTGAGCCTGTTCTCGGTCTGGCTCGACCGCAAGGAGACGCTGGCTCGCGCCCGCGAGCTGGTCGACCAGGTTCGCCTCGGCAACCGCGTCGATGCCGCCGCGAGCAGCCTGCCGCACGGTGATCAGCGCAAGCTCGAGGTCGCGATGCTGATGGCGCTCGAGCCGAGCGTCTACATGTTCGACGAGCCGACCGCCGGCATGAGCATTGGCGACGTGCCGGTGATCCTCGACCTCATCCGCGGCCTGAAGGGTGCGCGCGACAAGACGATCCTGCTGGTCGAGCACAAGATGGACGTCGTTCGCGAGCTCGCCGACCGGATCGTCGTGCTGCACAACGGCCAGCTCGTCGCCGACGGCGAGCCGGCGGCGGTGATTGCTTCGCCCGTCGTCCAGCAAGCGTACCTCGGCCTGGCGCCGGAAGCGGAGCCGGCATGAGCGCGGCGCCGCTGTTGCAGCTTGCCGGCGTGCACACGCACATCGGCGCGTATCACATCCTCCACGGCGTCGACTTCGCGGTGCCGGCGGGCGAAGTGACGATGCTTCTCGGCCGCAATGGCGCCGGCAAGACGACGACGCTGCGGACGATCATGGGCCTGTGGGCCGCATCGCAGGGCGCGGTGGTCTTCGACGGCCGGCAGATCGGTGGCCCCGCGGCGGCGGGGCAGGGCAAGGTGTCGGCGCAGCTGGCGACACCGGCGATCGCCGCGCAGGGCATCGCCTACGTGCCTGAGAACATGGGGATCTTCGCCGACCTGAGCGTCGCCGAGAACATGCTGCTTGCGGCGCGCTCGGCGCGTCGCCTGGACCAGCTCGACAGCGCCCGGCTCGAGTGGCTGTTCGCTCTCTTCCCTGCATTGAGGAAGTTCTGGCTTTTCCCCGCCGGCAAGCTCTCCGGAGGCCAGAAACAGATGCTCGCGATCGCCCGCGCGATGGTCGAGCCGCGGCGCCTGCTCCTCATCGACGAGCCGAGCAAGGGCCTTGCGCCGGCGATCGTGCAGAACCTGATCGCCGCGCTGCGCGAGCTGAAGCGCACCGCGACGACGGTGCTCCTGGTCGAGCAGAACTTCGCCGTCGCCAAGGCCCTCGGCGACCACGTCGCGGTGATGGACGACGGCCGCGTCGTCCACCGCGGCCGGATGGACGAGCTCGCCGCCGACGAGTCGCTGCAGCACCGGCTGCTCGGCCTATCACTGGTGGCGCACCAGTGAACGAGGGACCGAGCCGATGACGAACGTCGCCGCTACCCCGCCTGCCGCGCCGGCCGCCGCCGAGGCGATCGCGAAGAGCCGCTTCGACCTTCGCCCGCTGCTGCTGATGGCGGTGATCGCGCTCGCAGCCTGGCCGGCGGTCGGCTCGTCGTCGACCTGGCTCACGCTCACCATCGCCGGCCTGGCGATGGGGATGATCGTCTTCATCGCCGCCTCGGGGCTGACGCTCGTGTTCGGCCTGATGGATGTCTTGAACTTCGGGCACAGCCTGTTCATCGCCCTCGGCGCCTACATCGCGACGACGGTCTTCGGCGCGATGGCCGGCTCGGCCGCCGCGGCGAGCGTGGCGAGCAACCTGGCGGTTGTCGCGGTCGCGATGCTCGCGGCGATGGCGCTCGCCGGCGCGATGGGCCTCGGCTTCGAGCGCATCATCGTCCGGCCGGTTTACGGCCAGCACCTGAAGCAGATCCTCGTCACGATCGGCGGCGCGATCATCGGCGAGGAGCTGATCAAGGTGATCTGGGGTCCGGCGCAGCTGCCGCTGCCGCCGCCCGAGGCCCTGCGCGGATCGATCCTGCTCGGCGAGGCGAGCGTCGAGAAGCTGCGCCTGGTGTCGGTGGCGGTCGGCCTCGTCGTCCTCGGCGGTCTGCTCTACACACTCAATCGCACCAAGATCGGCCTCCTGATCCGCGCCGGCGTGCAGGACCGAGAGATGGTCGAAAGCCTCGGCTACCGGGTCCGGCGCCTCTTCGTCGGCGTGTTCGCCGCCGGCTCGGCGCTCGCCGGCCTCGGCGGCGCGCTCTGGGGAATGAACCAGCAGATCGTCATCCCGCAGATCGGCGGCCAGGTCAACGTGCTGCTCTTCATCGTCATCATCATCGGCGGGCTCGGCTCGACAGTCGGCTGCCTGTTCGGCGCGCTGCTGGTCGGGCTGATCACCAACTACGTCGGCTTCCTCGCGCCCAAGCTGGCGATGTTCTCGAGCATCGGCCTGATGGTGGCGGTGCTGCTGTGGCGGCCGCAGGGCCTCTATCCGGCGGTCAATCGATAGGGCGCCGACGATGCTGAAGCGCTTGCTCTCCCACGACCTGCCGCGCAATCGCTGGCTGGCGATCGCGCTGATCGCGATCGTCGTCGCGCTGGCGCTGACGCCGTTCATCTTCCCCGGCACGAAGGCGCTCAACGTCGCCGCCAAGGTGATCGTCTTCATCGTCCTCGCGGCGAGCTTCGACCTGCTGCTCGGCTACACCGGCATCGTCAGCTTCGCGCACACGATGTTCTTCGGCATCGGCGCCTACGGCGTCGCGATCGCCGCCACGCGGATCGGCCCGACGTGGCCGGCGCTGACGCTCGGCATCGGCTGCGCGCTCGTCGTCTCGCTCGTCCTCTCGCTCGTGATCGGCATGTTCAGCCTGCGCGTGCGCGCGATCTTCTTCGCGATGATCACGCTCGCCGTCGCCTCGGCGTTCGCCACGCTCGCTTCGCAGCTCTCGGACTTCACCGGCGGCGAGGACGGCCTCACGTTCAAGGTGCCGGAAGCGCTGCGGCCGGGAACG
>JBDSLQ010000142.1:0-6261 GCA_039916285.1 Caldimonas sp. | reverse complement strand
AGGAGTCCCTTGGCGTCGTAAGGATTGCTCGGCATCACCGTGCGGATGCCGCACACGTGCGTGAACAGCGACTCCGGGCTCTGGCTGTGCGTCTGCCCGCCGTAGATGCCGCCGCCGCACGGCATGCGGATCGTGATCGGCGCGGTGAAGTCGCCGGCCGAGCGATAGCGCAGGCGCGCCGCCTCGGAAACGATCTGGTCCGACGCCGGATAGAAGTAGTCGGCGAACTGCACCTCGACCACCGGCCGAAGCCCGTACGCCGCCATGCCGATCGCCGAGCCGACGATGCCGCCCTCGGAGATCGGCGCATCGAACACGCGCGTCTTGCCGTACTTGGCCTGCAGCCCGTCGGTGCAGCGGAACACGCCGCCGAAGTAGCCGACGTCCTGGCCGTAGACGACGACGTTGTCGTCGCGGCCGAGCATCACGTCCATCGCCGAGCGCAGCGCCTGGATCATGGTCATGCTGGCCATCGTGTCAGCGTCCTTCGGCCTGGCGCATCTGGTCTCGCAGGTGCGGCGGCATGTGCTCGTAGACGTCCTCGAACATGGTCGCCAGCGGCGGTGTGTGGCCGTCGAGGAGCGAACCGTGCTGGGTCGCTTCCTTGAGCGCCGCGCTCACCTCGGCGTCGAGCGCCTTCGCCGTCCGCTCGTGCTCCTCGTCCGACCAGGCGCCGAGGCCGATCAGGTGCTTCTTCAATCGCGCGATCGGATCGCCGAGCGGATAGTGCTGGGCGTCGTCGCCGGGACGGTACTTCGACGGATCGTCCGAGGTCGAGTGGGCACCCGCGCGGTAGGTGACCCACTCGATCAGCGTCGGTCCGAGGTTCGTTCGCGCGCGCTCCGCGGCCCACACCGACGCCGCATAGACGGCGAGGAAGTCGTTGCCGTCCACGCGCAGCGAGGCGATGCCGCAGCCGACGCCGCGCGCCGCGAAGGTCGTCGCCTCGCCGCCGGCGATCGACTGGAAGGTCGAGATCGCCCACTGGTTGTTGACAACGTTGAGGATCACCGGCGCGCGGTAGACGTGGGCGAAGGTCAGCCCGGTGTGGAAGTCGGATTCCGCGGTCGCGCCGTCGCCGATCCACGCCGAGGCGATCCTGGTGTCGCCCTTGATCGCCGACGCCATCGCCCAGCCGACCGCCTGGATGTACTGCGTCGCGAGGTTGCCCGAGATGGTGAAGAAGCCGGCGCGCTTGTACGAGTACATCACCGGCAGCTGACGCCCCTTGAGCGGATCGCGCTCGTTGCTGAGCAGCTGGCACATCAGCTCGACCATCGAGACGTCGTCACGCGCCAGCAGCAGGCCCTGCTGGCGATAGGTCGGGAAGTTCATGTCGCCCGGCGCGAGCGCGAGCGCGTGCGCGACCGCGATCGCTTCCTCGCCGAGGCACTGCATGTAGAACGAGATCTTCTTCTGCCGCTGGGCGATCAGCATGCGGGCGTCGAAGGCGCGCGTCTTCATCATCGCGCGCAGGCCCACGCGCAAGCGTTCGACGTCGATGCGCGGCGCCCAGGGACCGACCGCCCTCCCTTCGTCGTCGAGCACGCGCACCAGCGTGTACGCGAGGTCGCGGGTCGCGACCGGCGCGACGTCGATCGGCGGCCGCGCTGCCGCGCCCGCGGGGGCGAGGTGCAGGTACGAGAAGTCGGTGCCCTGCCCCGGGCGCCCGGTGGGCTCGGGAACGTGCAGTCGCAGGGGATCGCCGCTCACCGCCGCAGTGTGCCCGAGCCTGCCCGGGGCGCGCCTCGGCGATGACCCCGATCCCGATCGGGCGCAACCTCAGTCCGACGCGATCCAGCCCTCGACCGGATCGACCTCCGCCGGCAGGCCGTAGCCGGGCCGGCGCGACGCGACCGCCGCCTGGACGAGACAGAGGACAGCGTCGAGCCGATCGCCGCTCGCGTCGGCGATCAGCGAGGCGCGCAAGGCGGCGGCGCAGGCGAGCGCGAATCCGAAGCGATCGGCGCCCGCCTCGAGGCCGGCGACGATCGCCTCGCGCATCGCGCGGCGATCGCCGTCGTCGCTGTTCTTGTACGAGCGCCGGGCGATGAGCGCGTGCGCGAGCCGGCGCGGATACGCCTCGAGGGCGACGCGGTCCGGATCGCCGGCGTGGCCGAGGCCGGGCAGCGTGACCCCGGAGTCGATCAGGCGGCCGAGTCCTTCGTAGTACATCAGGCCGACCGGGACGTAGCGCGTCTGCATCGGGCTCGTCGACGTCGGTTCGGCGGCGGCATCCGTGCGCCGGTGCAGCAGGCGCGCGCCCGCCGGCTGCGCGTTGCCCCAGCGGTCGATGAAGGCGCGCCACGCCATCCGCGTCGGGCAGCGGCCGCGCACGCTGGCGATCACCTCGGCCGCGGTGCTGCCGAAGCCGTTGGCGTCGACGAAGGCGCGCGGCAGGCCGAACGGAAAGTCGAAGCCGCCGAGCCACGGCCCCGGCGTGCGCAGCCAGGTCTCGAAGGCGGCAAGTGTCGTAATCTCGGCAACGCCGTCGAGCACCAGCTCGGCGCCCTGGAGCGAGCCGCTGGCAACCGTGATGGGCTTCCTCCGCGACGGATTGCAGCTGAAATCGATGCCGGCCAGGCGCATGGCGCGGTTCATCCGAGCGCGAGCGCGGCGACGCCGCCGGCGATGCACGCCGCGCCCACGAGGCGGGTGGCGCGGTCTTTCTCGCCGAGCAGGCGCCCGCCGATCAGCGCTGCGAACAGCATCGAGACCTCGCGCGCCGGCGCGACATGGCTGAGCGGTGCCATCTGCACCGCGTAGAGGACGAGCACGTAGCTCATCGGCCCCAGCACCGCGACCACGAGCGCCGAACGCCACTGGCTTCGCCACAGCACCGCGAAGCCGCCGCGGTCGCGCAGCGCCGCCGGCAGGAGAAAGGGGACGCGCAGCAGGTTGCCAACGTAGTCGACCAGGATCGGCGAGATCAGCAGCACCTTGACGGCGTAGCCGTCGATCAGCGTGTAGCCGGCGATGAGCGCGCCGGTGAGCCCGCCCCACAGCAGCCCCGCGCGGACGCGCTCGCGCTGCAGCGGGTCGTGCGCCTTCGCCCACAGCGTCGGACCGCCGGCGATGAAGAAGACGCCGATCGCGACGCCGGCGACGCCCACCGCCGCGACGGCGCTCAGCCGCTCGCCGAGCCAGAGGATCGCGCCGAACGTCGTCAGCAGCGGCCCGGTGCCGCGCGCGACCGGATAGACGACGGTGAGGTCGGCGAGCCGGTAGCCGCGCAGCAGGGTCGTGAAGTAGACGACGTGGACGATCGCGCTTGCCAGCAGCACCGCCCACTCGACCGCGCCCCACTGCGGCAGCGCCTGCCAGCCGAACCAGACTCCGAGCGGCGCCCAGACGACGATCAGCAACAGCGCGGCCATCAGCGCGAATCGCGCGTCACCGCCGGTCTTCTTTGCGACCACGTTCCAGAAGGCATGGAGAAGCGCCGCGGCGAGGACGAGGGCGAGGGCGGCAGCGGACATTCGCCGCGATTGTGGTGGGCGTGACGACGCGGCCGTGTCGCCGGCGCGTCGCCGCACCGGTCGGCGCGCGGCCGGGATACATTGGCGCCATGTCTTCCGAACGCATCAATCCGGTCCTGGTCGAAGCCCTGCGCGGCGCCACGCGCGAATCGGCGCATCGGGGAAGCGTCGCGGTGCTCGACGCCGACGGCAAGTGCATCGTCGCGCTCGGCGACATCGAGCGGCCGGTCTTCCCGCGCTCCGCCGTCAAGCTGCTGCAGGCGATCCCGCTCGTCGAGAGCGGCGCTGCCGACCGGCTCGGGCTCGACGACGAGGAGCTGGCGATCGCCTGCGCCTCCCACGCCGGCGAACCGAGGCACGTCGCCGTCGTCGAGCGCATGCTCGCCAAGGCCGGGCTCGACGTCGGCGCGCTGGAGTGCGGCACCCACTGGCCGCGCATCGGCCCGGTCGCCCACGCATTGGCCGCGTCGGGGCGGGAGCCGAATGCGCTCAACAACAACTGCTCCGGCAAGCACGCCGGGTTCCTGTGCCTCGCCTGCGTCCTGTGCGGTGGCGTCAACCTGCGCCAGTACGCCAAGGGCTACGTTGCGCCGCGCCATCCGGTGATGCGCGCCATCACCGAGGCGCTCGAGGCGACCACCGGCCACGACCTGCGCGAGGCGCCGCGCGGCATCGACGGCTGCTCGATCCCCGCCTTCGCGATTCCGCTCGACCGCCTTGCCCTCGCGTTCGCGCGGGTCGGCAGCGAGACGGGGCTGCGTCCGGGCCACATGCGCGCGGCGACGCGGCTGCGCAAGGCGGTCGCCCGGCATCCGTTCATGGCCGCCGGCAGCGACCGTTTCGACACGACGGTCATGGAAGCGCTGGGCGAGCGCGTCTACTGCAAGGTCGGGGCCGAAGCCGTGTTCTGCGCCTCGTTTCCCGACCGCGGACTCGGCGTCACGATCAAGATCGACGACGGCAATACAGCGCGAGCCGCCGAGGTCGCGATGGCTGCGGCGATCGAGGCCTTCGTCGACCTGGACGATGAGGAAGCCGCCGTGCTGCGCCGCCTCAGCGAAGTGAGCCTGCGCAACTGGAACGGCATCGAGGTCGGCGCGCTGCGCGCGTCCGAGGAGTTGCGGAACGGCCTGCAGGGCTAGCTGCGCCGTTGGAACAGTCGTCTAGAGTGAATCCGCTTCCGGATCAACGCTTGAAGACAGGCCCCCTCAAGCCTGTGGAGCCGCCGGAACGGCCTCCATCAGTTCGACCAGTGCCATGGCCGCACTCGACAGTTCCGTACGCCGCCGCATGGATAGAAGCAGCCGACGATCCACTTCCATGCCCTCCAGGCCAATGACCGACAGCCCCAAAGCTTCGGAATAAAGAGCGGCCGCCGCCCTCGGCAGGATCGCAATCCCGAGTCCGCAGGCGACCATGCGGCACATCGAATCGAAGCTGCGGACCTGTACGCGGATGCGCACGTCGCACCCCACCGCTTCGGCGGCCGCGACCACTTTGCGCGTGAGGGAAGCGCTGCGCGCGAGCGTTACCAGGTCTTCCCGTAGCGCCACCTGCGTCGCTACCGACGGCAGTCGCGCGAAGCGATGGTCGCGTTGGACCAGCAGCACGAGCTGGTCGACATTGCAGACAAAGGTCTCGAGTCCCTCGCAAGGCACGTTGTCGCCCACCACGGCCAGTTCCGCCACGCCTTTCTGGACGGCGCGGATGCCGTCTTCGCTGAGCGCGTCTTCGAGATCCATGCGCACCTTGGGGTAGCGCTCGGCATAGCGTTCCAGCACTTCGGGCAGGAAGCCAGCAAAGGCGGACGGGTTGGCCCAGAGGCGCAGATGACCGGTCGCCCCGGACTGCAGGTCGTCGACGGCCTGTGCCATCTGCTCGAGCCGCGCGATCACCTCGATGGCATGTCGATGTAGCGTCTGGCCGTCTGCCGTCGCGGTGACGCCGCGCTGGCCACGTTGCAGCAGCGTAACGCCGCAGTGATGCTCTAGTTCGCCCATGCGCTTGCTGGCCGCAGCCAACGAGATCCCGAAGCGGTCCGCGCCGGCGGTGAGGCTGCCACGATCGACGACGGCGACGAAGAGGCGAAGCGACACGAGATCGAAACGGTTCAGGTTGATCAACGCACGGGCTCCTCAACGCCAGCCGAAGGCGGCCTCAATGGAATGCGAATGGCCAGCGACCGGGCCGTCGCAGATGATTCGATCATCGCCGCACCCCCGTGTCGAGCGGGTGCCGAACCATGGAGACAAACCCGATGCAAAAACTTCTGCCCCTGTTCGCCATCGTGACCTGTGCCGCCCTTGCGCAGGCGCCGGCGGTGGCTCAGTCGTGGCCCACGAAGCCGGTCACGGTCGTGGTGCCCTTCCCGGCGGGTGGCGGGACGGACGCCTTCGCGCGCCCGCTCTTCGCCCAGCTCTCGAAGCAGCTTGGGCAACAGGTTGTCATCGACAACCGCGGCGGCGCGGGCGGCAACATCGGCGCCAGCCTCGTGGCGCGCGCAGCACCCGACGGCTATACGTGGCTCATGGGCGCCGTGCATCACGCCATCGCGCCATCGGTGTATACCAAGCTCGACTACAACCTCGCCAACGACTTCGTGCCCGTGGGGCTCATCTCGAGCGTCCCGCAGGTGATCGTCGTGAATCCGCAGAAGGTGCCTGCGAAGGACCTGAAGGAACTGCTCGCGCTGCTGCGCAGCTCCGGCGGCAAGCTGAACTACGCGTCTGCCGGCAACGGCACGTCGCACCATCTCGCCGGCGAGCTGTTCAAGCTGCAGACG
>JBDSLQ010000141.1:0-7967 GCA_039916285.1 Caldimonas sp. | reverse complement strand
CTGCAGCGCCTGTCGCGCTTCGCGCTCGAGAAGCCGCACGACCTCGCCCTCGGCACGGTCGCGGCAGTGGCGCAGGCCAACGAGGTGCAGCCGTCGTCGATGATCCGGTTCGCGAACGCCCTCGGCTTCGACGGCTTTTCGCAGATGCAGCAGGTGTTCCAGAGCCACCTGGTCGAGCGCTCGGCGCCGTACCGCGAGCGCATCCGCCAGATGCGGCGCGGCGGCGAAGGCGGCGACGCCGGCGTGCTGCCGCGCTTCGTCGGCGAGGCGATCGGCGAGCTGCAGCAGCTCGAGGAGCATGTCGATCCGGCGCGGCTCACCGCCGCGGCGAAGATCCTGGCGAGCGCGCCGCGAATCCATGTCCTCGCCCAGCGGCGCGCCTTTCCGGTCGCCTGCTACCTCGCCTATGCGCTCAACCAGCTCGAGCTGCAGGCGCACCTGCTCGACGGCCTCGGCGGCATGCTCGGCGAGGTCGCCCACACGATCCGCGCCGGTGACGCCCTCCTCGTCGCGAGCTTTCGCAACTACACGCCGGCCGTCGTCGAGACGGCGCTCGCGAGCCGGGCCCGCGGCGTCTCGGTGATCGCCATCACCGACAGCGCGCTGTCGCCGCTGAAGCCGGCGGCAGACGTTTGCTTCGAGCTCGGCGACGACTCGACGCGGCCCTTCCGCTCGCTCGTCGCGCCGCTCTGCCTGGCGCAAGCGCTCGTCGTCAGCACCGGCCATCACCTCGCCGCGGCCGCGAGCGGCACGCGAGCGCGCAAGGCATCAGGCGCGGCGGCGCGCACCGCCGCGAAGAAGAACGGCGGGCGGCGATGAGCGGTCGCGAGCGCGCCGGGCCGGTCGTCGTCGTCGACGCCGCGGCACGGCCGTTCGACATCGTCTGCATGGGCCGCGCCGCGGTCGACCTGTACGGCGAGCAGATCGGCGGCCGCCTCGAGGACATGCGCTCGTTCGCGAAGTACCTCGGCGGCTCGCCGGCCAACACCGCGGTCGGCCTGGCGCGGCTCGGCCTCAAGCCCGCCATGCTGACCCGCGTCGGCGACGAGCATCTCGGCCGCTTCGTCCGCGAGCGGCTCGCCGCCGAGGGCGTCGACGTCGGCCACGTCACGACCGACCCCGAGCGGCTGACCGCGCTCGTCTTCCTCGGCATCCGCGACCGCGACACCTTTCCGCTCGTCTTCTACCGCGACCGCTGCGCCGACATGGCGATAGCCATCGGCGACGTCGACCCGGCCCTGATCGCGTCGGCGCGCGCGCTGCTCCTCTCGGGCACCCACCTGTCGCAGCCGGGACCGCGCGCCGCCTGCGAGCGCGCCGCGGCGCTGGCGCGCGGCGCGGGCGCGCGCGTCGTCCTCGACATCGACTACCGGCCGGTGCTCTGGGGCCTCACCGGCCCCGGCCTCGGCGAGCAGCGCTACGTCGAATCGGCGCGCGTCAGCGCCGAGCTGCAGCGCATCGTGCCGGTCTGCGACCTGGTCGTCGGCACCGAGGAAGAGATCCGCATCGCCGGCGGCTCGCCCGACACCGGCGTCGCCCTGCACCGATTGCGTGCCGCGACGGCGGCGACGATCGTCATGAAGCAGGGGCCGATGGGCTGCATCGTCTTCGAAGGCGCGATCGGCTTCGAAGGCGACAGCGAGCGCGGCATCGTCGGCCCCGGCTTTCCGGTCGAGGTCTTCAACGTGCTCGGCGCCGGCGACGCCTTCATGGCCGGCTTCCTGCGCGGCTGGCTGAGCGCCGAGCCGCTGGCGCGCTGCGCCGCCTACGCCAATGCCTGCGGCGCCCTCGTCGTCTCGCGCCACGGCTGCGCGCCGGCAATGCCGAGCTGGATCGAGCTGCAGCACTTCCTCGCCCACGGATCGAGCGAGCGCGCGGTCCGCTTCGACGCCGACCTCGAGCACCTGCACCGGGTGACGACGCGGCTGCGCGAGTGGCCCGAGCTCGCCGTGCTCGCCTTCGACCACCGGGTCCAGTTCGAAGAGCTCGCGAAAGGCGGCGCGGCGCGTGCCGAAGGCGCGACCGAGGCCGAGCAGCACGAGCGCATCGCCCGCTTCAAGCGGCTGGTCGCCGCCGGCGGGCAGCGCGGCGCGAGCCGGGGCGCCGCGGGTGGGCCGGGCACCACGGGCGGGCCGGGCGAAGGCGCGGCCTTCGGCGTCATCGTCGACGACCGATACGGCGAAGACGTCCTGCCGATGCTCACCGGCGCCTCGGGCTGGATCGCACGGCCGGTCGAGCAGCCGGGATCGCGGCCGCTCGCCTTCGAAGCCGGCGCCGACGTCGCCCTGACGCTGCGCGACTGGCCGACCGAGCATGTCGCCAAGTGCCTGGTCTCGTTCCATCCCGACGATGCGCAGCCGCTCCGCGCAGCGCAGCTCGCGACGCTGCGCTCGCTGCAGGCGGCGTGCCTCGCCACCGACCGCGAGCTGCTGATCGAGGTGATCCCGCCGCGCGAGATGGCGGGCGGCGACGACATCCTCGCGCGCGCCCTCGACGCCATCTACGCCGGCGGCGTTCGCCCCGACTGGTGGAAGCTGCCGCCGCCGACCGGCGATGCCGCCTGGCGCGCCATCGCCGCATCGATCGAGCGCCATGACCGGTATTGCCGCGGCGTCCTCCTGCTCGGCCTCGAGGCGAGCGAAGACGAGCTCGCGCGCAGCTTCAAGGTCGCCGCGCCGCACGCGATCTGCCGCGGCTTCGCCGTCGGCCGATCGATCTTCGCGCCGGCGGCGGCGGCGTGGTTCGCCGGCACGGCGAGCGACGAGGCGGTCGTCGCCGACATCGCGACCCGGTACGCGCGCCTCGTCACCCTCTGGCGCCAGGCCCGCGACGCCGCCGGCGCGGCACCGTGCGCCGCCACGGCCGCTTCGCTCACCCTCAAGGACACTGCATGACCACGCTCGCGCGAATCGGCTTCATCGGCATCGGCATGATGGGTCACGGCATGGCGAAGAACATCCTCGCCAAGGGCTACCCGCTGACGTTGAAGGCGAACCGCAACCGCCAGCGCCTCGCCGACCTGATCGCCGCCGGCGCGAGCGAGGCGAGGACGCCGGTCGAGGTCGCGCGCGCCTCCGACATCGTCTTCATCTGCGTCTCCAGCTCGCCGCAGATCGAGGACATCGTCTGGGGCGAAGACGGGCTCGCCCAGGGCGCGCGTGCCGGCCTGATCGTCATCGACACGTCGACCGCCGAGCCGTCGTCGACAGCGCGCATCCGCGCCGACCTGGCGGCCAAGGGAACGCGCTACATCGACGCGCCGCTGGCGCGCACGCCGAAGGAAGCCGAGGAAGGCCGCCTCAATGCCATGGTCGGCGCCGAGCCGGCCGACTTCGAGCGCATCAAGCCGGTGCTGCAGGCGTTCTGCGAGAACGTCTTTCACGTCGGCAAGCCGGGCGACGGCCACGTGCTGAAGCTCGTCAACAACATGCTGGCGATGACGGCGGCGGCCGCGATCGCCGAGGCGGCGGCGGTGGCGGCCAAGAGCGGCCTGTCGTTGCAGAAGCTCCACGAAGTGGTATCGGCCGGCGGCGTCAACTCCGGCATCTTCCAGATGATGTTCGGCAGGATGCTCGAGGGCGATCTCGGCGGGCTCAAGTTCGCGATCGCCAACGCGCAGAAGGACCTGCGCTACTACACCCACCTCGCCGAATCGCTGCCGGTGCCGAGCTTCGTCGCCGAGGCGGCGCACCAGAGCTTCGTCCAGGCCGCCAACCTCGGCTTCGGCGACAAGTTCATCGCCTCGCTTTTCGAGGCCCAGGAGCGGACCGCCGACGTCCGCATCGTCATTGCCAACGAACGGAGACAACCATGAACGACCGCCGCAAGCTTCTCAAGACCGCCGTCGCCGGCGCCGGGCTCTATGCCGTGGCGCCGTTCTACGGACCCTGGACGACGAACCGCGCCTGGGCGCAGAGCGCGCAGAAGAAGCCGCTCGTGATCGGCCTGACGATGGACGCGAGCGGCCAGTACGCCGCCTCGGGTGCCGACGAGCGACTCGGCGCGATGATGGCGATCAAGGAGTTCAACGCCAGGGGCGGCGTCCTCGGCCGGCAGATTGAGGCGATCCACATGGACACCGAGACGACGCCCGCCACCGGGACGCGCATCGCCGAGCGGATGATCACCCGCAACGAGGCGGCGTTCCTGATCGGCGCGGTCCACTCCGGGGTCGCCAACGCGATCTCGCAGGTGGCGCAGAAGTACGGCTGCGTCTACCTCAACACCAACTCGAGCTCGCCCACAGAGGCCGGCAAGGATTGCCACCGGGTCAAGTTCGTCTGGGACGGCAACGGCACGAATTTCTCGCACGCCATCGTCAAGAACGCGATGAGGGTCAACGGCAAGAACTGGCTGCTGCTGACCAACGACTACGTCTGGGGCCACACGACCTCGAAGGCGACGCGCACGATCATCGAGGCCAACGGGGGCAAGGTCGTCGACGAGCTCCTCGTTCCGCAGAACACGCGCGACTTCGCCTCGTACCTGCTGAAGATCCAGCAGATCAAGCCCGACGTGGTCGCCACCGCGGTCGGCGGCGACGACATCAAGGCGCTGCGCCAGCAGGTCGTCCAGTCGAAGATGAACACGAAGCCGGCGTGGATCAACAACCAGCAGGACTGGCCCGACGTGTACGGCCTGGGGCCCGACGCCATCTTCGGCGTGTTCGGCACCAACTGGTACTGGAAGCTCGACCTGCCCGGCGTCAAGGAGTTCGTCGAGGCCTACCAGAAGCAGTACCCCGGCATCGCCATCAAGACGCCGGGCAACGTCTACTACAACGGCTACATGGCGACGAAGGAGCTGCTGAAGGCGGTCGAGCGCGCCGGCACGACCAACAACCTGGCGGTCATCAAGGAGCTCGAGGGGCTCAAGGTGAGCGCACGCGACCGGATGCAGCACCACGACGCCTACATGAATCCGGCGACGCACCAGATGCAGCAGACGATCTACATGGCGAGCTACAACGACAAGCCTACCGAGAAGGACGACATCTACCGCATCCTCGCTCAGGTGTCGCCGCAGGACGTCGAGGACAAGGACTCGGCCGGCGCGTGCAAGCTCGAAGCGATGGCGGCCACGCCCAGCTACGAGCAGTGACCGGTCCCGGCCGACGGCGATGCACGGGATGACGAGCGGAGCGGTCCGAGCAGGAGCGCGTCGATGAGCGCGCTGCTCGACCTGCTGCCGCACCTCGTCAACGGCATCTCGCTCGGCCTGCTGTTCGCGCTGATGGCGCTCGGCTTCATGCTGATCGTCGGCGTCATGGAGACGATCAACCTGGCGCACGGGTCGCTGTTCGCGCTCGGCATGTACTTCGCGATCTTCCTGATCACGCCCAGATTGGGCTGGTTCCCCGAGGCGCAGGCGGCGTACCTGGCGCTGCCGCTCGGCACGCGCTACGCGATTGCTCTGCTGTTCGCGCCGGTGCTGGTCGGCATCTTCGGCATGGCGCTGGAGCTCTGCATGCGTCGCACCTACGGCAAGGACCCGCTCTACGGCCTGCTTCTCACCTTCGGCGCCGCCCTCGTCATCGAGGAGCTGATCCGGGTCGTGTGGGGCTCGGGCGAGCGGCAGCTGCCGGTGCCCGAGCCGCTCTCGGGCGCCCTCGTCCTCGGCGACCTGCTCTACGCGCGCTACCGCTTCTTCGCCGCCGGCTTCGCCTGTCTGATGATCGGACTGCTCTGGTTGTTCCTCGAGAAGACGCCTTATGGTGCGATCGTCAAGGCCGGCGCGCACGACAGCGAGATGGTGCGCGCGCTCGGCATCAACCTCTCGCGCTTGCGCCTGTTCGTGTTCGCGCTCGGCGTCGGGCTGGCGGCGGTCGCCGGCGTCGTCATGGCGCCGATCTGGGGCGTGCGGCCGCAGGTCGGCGTCGACGCGGTCGTGCCGGCGTTCCTGATCATCGTCCTCGGCGGCGTTGGCAGCCTGTGGGGCGCGGTCGCCGCCGGCCTCCTCGTCGGCCTCGCCGTGGGCCTGACCGGCGCCTATGCGTCGGAGTGGTCGCTGCTTTCGATGTACCTGCTGTTCATCGCCGTCGTCACCTTCCGTTCGCGCGGCCTGTTCGGCAAGAAGAGCATCCTCGACACATGAAACGACAACTCGAAGGCAAGGTGGCGCTGGTGACCGGCGCGGGCGGGACGATGGGGCGCGCGGTCGTGCGCGCGCTGGTCGACGACGGCTGCCGCGTCGCCCTGATCGACATCGCCGAAGACGCGATGCAGGCGCAGGTGCGCGAGCTGGGCAACCGCGTCGTCGCCGTCGCCTGCGACATCGCCGATGCGGCAGCGGTGGCGGCGGCGCACGCGCGCGTCGTCGATGCGCTCGGCGAGGTCGACGTCCTCGTCAACAACGCCGGCATCCTCTCCAACAACAAGCTGGCGGCGACGAGCGTCGACGAGTGGCGCCGCGTCCTCGGCGCCAACCTCGACGGCGCGTTCTACTGGGCGCAGGCGGTCGTGCCGGCGATGAAGGCCAGGCGCTGGGGCAGGATCGTCACCACCAGCTCGCTCGCCGCCAAGACCGGCGGGCTCACGGCCGGCACTGCATACGCCGTCTCGAAGGGCGCGCTAGGTGCCCTCACCTTCTCGCTCGCGCGCGAGCTGGCGGCCCACGGCGTCACCGCCAACGCGATCGCGCCGGCGTACGTGCGAACGCCGATGGTCACCGAGCAGCTGAACGAGGAACAGCGCCAGGCGCTGCTGCGCCAGATCCCGGTCGGCCGCTTCTGCGAACCCGAGGAATTCGCGCACGCGGTGCGCTTCCTGGCGTCGCCGCTCTCGGGCTTCATCACCGGCGAGATCCTCGATCTCAACGGCGGGCTGCAGATGGACTGAACGACGATGGCCGCCGAACCCGCTCCGCCCTCGCCCGACTACGCCCGCCTGCTCGCCGGCCAGACGAGCCTGCACGGGCGAACGGCGTTCGTCGCCGGCGGCTATGGCGGCATCGGCACCGCGATCGCCTGGGGCCTGGCGCTGGCCGGCGCCCGCGTCGTCGTCGCCGGCCGCAGCGCGGCGAAGGCCGAGATGCTCGCCGCTTCGCTGCGCGCAGCTGGCCACGACGGCGCCGGCGTCGCCTTGGACGCGCATTCGACCGAGAGCATCCGCGCCGCGATCGACACGACGGCGCGGCGCCTGGGCAGCCTCGACCTCCTCGTCAACTGCGTCGGCATCCAGCGCGAGGAACGCCATGCCGAGGTCAGCGAAGCGGCGTTCGACGAGATCGTCCAGGTCAACCTCAAGGCCGCCATGTTCATGAGCCAGGCTGCCGCGCGCCACCAGATCGCCGGCGCCGCTGCCGGCCGCGCCGGGGGGCGCCAGGTGCATCTGCTCTCGGTGCGCGCCCGGCTCGGCATGCGCGAGCGCGGCTATTCGGCGTACTGCGCGACCAAGGGCGCGCTGGTCATGCTCATCAAGCAGCACGCGGTCGAGCTGTCGGCGCACGGCATCACGGTCAACGGCGTCGCGCCGACGGTCGTGCGCGGCGACATGGGCGCCCACTGGCTCGCCGACCCGGCGACGCGCGGGCCCCTGCTCGCGCGCATTCCGCTCGGCCGCGTCGCCGAGCCTGAAGACGTCGCCGGCGCGACGCTATTCTTCTGCAGCCCGGCGGCTTCGTTCGTCACCGGCCAGGTGCTGTATGTCGACGGCGGCCTCACGGCCACTCAATAACCCAAGGAGACAGACATGAACAGACGTCAACTCGCGCGGCTCGGCGCCGCCGCGCTCGCCATTTGCGCCGCCGGCTTCGCGCTCGGCGCATCGGCACAGACCAAGGTGGTCTGGAAGGCCTCGGACGTGCATCCGCTCGGCTACCCCACGGTCGAGGCGATCGTCCGCATGGGCAAGAAGCTCGAGGCGCAGACGAACGGCCGCATCTCGATCCAGATGTACCCGTCGATGCAGCTCGGCGGCGAGAAGGAGATGATCGAGCAGGCGCAGGTCGGCGCGCTGCAGATCGCGCGC
>JBDSLQ010000140.1:0-2536 GCA_039916285.1 Caldimonas sp. | reverse complement strand
TTGACCGATCGCATCGTCTCGAACATGTCGGCGACGAGCTCGCGCAGCTCGGCGGTCGCGAAGCGCTCGACCGGCGGCGCGACGCGCAGCAGGCGCGGATCGCCCATCTTCAGGATCTCCCGGACCGTCATGGCGCGACCCTCGTCGCCTGCCAGGCCGCGATGACGTCGTCTGACGCCTGCACGAGCTCGATGAGGACGCCGGCGCCGGCGATGGGAAACGCTTCGTTCGCGCGCGGATGGATGAAGCAGATATCGTGGCCGGCGGCCCCGGGGCGGATGCCGCCGGGCGCCATGCGCACCCCGTTCGCCTCGAGCCAGGTCACGGCGCCGCGCAGATCGTCGATCCAGAGGCCGATGTGGTTGAGCGGCGGCAGGTGCACCGCCGGCTTGGCGTCGGCGTCGATCGGCGCCATCAGGTCGATCTCGACGCGTGCCAGCCCCCCGCCGACGGCGCAGATGTCCTCGTCGACGTTCTCCCGCTCGGAGCGGAACAGGCCGATCACCGACAGCCCGAGACGATCGACCCAGAGCGCGCGCAGGTCGGCCTTGTCGTGCGCCCCGAGGGCGATCTGCTGCACGCCGATGACGGTGAAGGGGCGCTCGCCCGAGATGCTCATGCCGCTGCCTTCGCCGCCGCGAACTCGAGGATGACCTCGTCGACGGCGACGCTGTCGCCGGCGCGAGCGACGATCTTCTCGACGACACCGTCGTGCGCGGCGACGACGACGTTCTCCATCTTCATCGCCTCGATCACCGCCAGGCGCTCGCCGGCGCGAACCGCCTGCCCGGGTGCCACCGCGACGTTGACGAGCAGCCCCGGCATCGGCGAGAGCAGGAAGCGCGAAAGGTCGGGCGGCGGCTTGAACGGCATCAGCGCCAGCAGCTCGGCGGCGCGCGGCGTCAGCATGCGCACCTCGACGCGCGCGCCGTCGTGGGCGACGCACAGCATGAGGCCGGCACGCTCGACCTTGGCGCAGAACGGCACGTCGTCGACGAGACCGTGGACCGCGATCTCGGCCAGCGGGCTTGCGAACGAGAAGCGACGCGTCGTGCCGGCGAGCGTGACACGGTACTCGGCGCCGTGCGCCTGCACCTCGACCGGCGTCTCGGCGCGCCGGCCGTCGCGGCCCGTCTCGACGACGACGAAACGCTCGCCGAGGCTCAGCTCGTGGCCGGGCAGCTGGCCGGTGAGGCCGGCCGAGCGCGCCAGCAGGCGTCGCTCGCAGGCGGCGGCGAGCGCGAGCAGGAAGTCAGGGTCGCGATGCTCGACCGCGCCGGCATCGAAACCCTGGGCGAACTCCTCGCCGATGAAACCGGTGTCGAAATCGCCGGCGGCGAAGCGCGGATGAGCGAGCAAGGCGGCCTGGAAGCCGAGGTTGCTCGAGACGCCGCGGATGACGAAGGCGTTCAGCGCGTCGCGCATCGTCGCGATCGCGGCGCTGCGATCGGCGCCGCAGGCGATCAGCTTGCAGATCATCGAGTCGTAGTGGATCGGGATCTCGCCGCCCTCGCAGACGCCGGTGTCGACGCGAACGCCCGGCGTTCCCGCCGCCTGGGGCGCGCCAGCGACGAGCGTCTGCGCCGGCGCACGAAAGACGACCAGTCGACCCGTGCTCGGCAGGAACCCGCGCACCGGGTCCTCGGCATTGATCCGGCACTCGATCGCCCAGCCCCTGCGCGGAATCTGGTCCTGCGCGAACGCGAGCGGCTCGCCCGCGGCGACGCGGATCATCTGCTCGACGAGGTCGATCCCGGTGATGCATTCGGTGACCGGATGCTCGACCTGGAGCCGGGTGTTCATCTCGAGGAAGTAGAAGCTCCTGTCCTTGCCGACGACGAACTCCACCGTGCCTGCCGACTGGTAGCGCACCGCCCTGGCAAGCGCCACCGCCTGCTCGCCCATCGCCTTCCTCGTCTTCTCGTCGAGGAATGCGCTCGGCGCCTCCTCGACGACCTTCTGGTGACGGCGCTGGATCGAGCACTCGCGCTCCCACAGGTAGACGCAGTGACCGTGGGCGTCGCCGAGGACCTGGATCTCGATGTGGCGCGGCTGCTCGATGAACTTCTCGATGAAGACGCGGTCGTCGCCGAAGCTCGCCTTCGCCTCGCTCCGGCACGACGCGAAGCCCTCCTCGGCCTGACTGTCGTTCCAGGCGACGCGCAGACCCTTGCCGCCGCCACCTGCCGACGCCTTGATCATCACCGGGTAGCCGATCCTCCTCGCGATCTCGACCGCGAGCTTCGCGCTCTCGATCGACTCGTTGTGGCCCGGGATCGTGCTGACGCCGGCCTTGGCAGCCAGCTTCTTCGACTGGATCTTGTCGCCCATCGCCGCGATGGCCGCGTGCTTCGGGCCGATGAAGACGATGCCCTCCTCCTCGACGCGGCGTGCGAACGCCTCGTTCTCGGAGAGGAAGCCGTAGCCGGGATGGACTGCGTCGGCGCCGGTCTGCTTGCAGGCAGCGATGATCCTGTCCATCGACAGGTACGACTCGCGGCTCGGCGCGGCACCGATCAAGACCGCCTCGTCGGCG
>JBDSLQ010000139.1:0-11341 GCA_039916285.1 Caldimonas sp. | reverse complement strand
GAGCGAATGCAGCTGTTCGAGTTGCTGGAGAAGGTCGCTCGGCATCGTCGCGTCTAGCGAGTCCGCCTCCCGCGCGCACCTGCCCTGCCGATGCTGCTTCAGCGCTGGCGCGGTGCGATGCGCCGATAAGCGAAGGCCGCCCTCGAGCATGTAGAGCTGCAAGAGCTCGCGCTGGCGCAGCTTGAGCACCGGCCGCAAGGCGCGCAGCCCGGTCGCGCCGATGCTCTTCTCGAGGTAGCGCAGCTCGGTGAACTTGGCGCGCGTCTCGTCGTCGGCAAGAGGCGATTCGAAGCCGTTCTCGCGCATCATCAGCACGCCCTTGGCGCGCAGCGAGAGCTCGGTGTACAGGCGCAGGTAGCACAGCGCATCGGCGAGCAGCGCACCGGGCAGGCTGCGCTGGAGCGACGCCAGGTAGCGGCCGGGCGGCGATGCGGCGAATCCACCCGCGCCGATGAGTTCGAGGAGCTTGGCGTCGGCATCGAAGCCGTGGCCGATCCAGTCCCGCAGGCTCCGCTCGCTGCGCTCGAAGATCGCCCACGTCAGCGGCGGCAGCGTCAACATCGTCACCAGGGTGGCGGCGAGCGGCATGTGACTCAGGTGATTGAACCCGGAATGCAGCAGGGCGGCGACCGCGAATCCGGGCAGGAAGTGCACCGCACGCGCATGCGCCGCGCGCTCGATGCGCGCCAGCCCCATCACCGCGAACAGGGCAGTCGTTCCGCCGTGCATGAGCGCCGTGCCGAAGCCGCGCACAATCCAGGTGCCCATGCCCGCCTCGGCCGCCAGGTGCAGGTAATACAGGTTCTCGGCGAGGGCGAAGCCGGTGCCGACGGCAAAGCCATAGATCGCGGCATCGACGAGAAAGCCGATGCGGTGCATTCGCACGAGGGCGAGGACGACGAGCCCCTTGAGCAGCTCCTCGGCCAGCGGCGACACGTAGCGCGAGAACTCCATCAGGCCGAGACCGAGCCGGCCGAGCAGGTACGCGTTGAGCGGATAGCTCGCGGCGGCGACGGCGGCGCCGACGCCGATCACTGCGAAGACGGCCGGCGGCGCGATCAGCTTGTAGCTGTCGAGCCAGAGCAGCGCGGCGAGGAAGGCGAGCACCGGCAGCAGCGCGACCAGAGCCGAGGGCAGCTGGTGCATCAGCATGCGCGGCGACTCACAGGATCTTCAGCGAAACCATCCACTCTTTGCTGCTCCGACGCGAGCCCTTGTAGCCGATCGCGAAGCCGGTGGACAAGGTCATGTCGTACCAGTGCAGCACCGACAGGCGCACGTCGATCTGCGCGCCCAGGTCGTGGTAGCGCTTGCGCAGCGCGGAGTCCTGCGGATCGGTCCAGAGCGCCGAGGCGAACAGCGCCGGCCGGAGCGACTGGAGATGGAAGCTCGGCTGCCCGAGCGACTCGAACACGAGCGGCGGCAGATTCCACTCGATCATCTGCTTGACGAAGGTGCGGCCGCCGATCTCGTCGATCCGGAAGCCCGGCATCGAGGCGTATTCGCGATAGCGCTTGACGGCGCCGTCGTCGACGACGTTGTTGCCGAACCCGCCGAAGTAGTAGTTCACGATCGGATTGCTGCGGTCGCCGTTGGCGAGGCCCGCGGCGCTGCGCGACCAGATCGACGAATGAGCGAGCGGCAGCGGCACGCCGACGTCGAGGCCGCCGCGCAGCTGCGTCACGGTCGAGCTCTTGACGCGGTGCCCGGTGGCCACCGCTGTCCAGGTGACGCCCTTCTCGTCGTCGACGGCGGCGAGCGAGCGGCGCACGTCGGTGTAATGCAGCGCGATCTCGCCCGTCAGCAGGCGATCGAACTTCGCGTCGACGTTCTGCGCCGCGGGCAGGGTGTCTATCTTGTCGTAGTAGGCGAGGTCGTAGCTGAGGTCGAGCTTGCGCGGCGGCTCGAAGATCAGGTACTGGTCGTAGCCGAGCTTGGCGGCGTAGCCCTTGCGGCCGCGTCGCACCGGGCCGAACAGGTCGTAGAAGTTCGAGCGGTTCCACGACAGTCCGGCACGCCAGCCGAGGTAGCGCCCCGAGAGATCGATGTGGCCTCGCTCGTTGCCCGGCAGGCCCTGACCCGGCGTGTACGCGGCAGTGATGCCGAGGCGGGCGAAGCCGAGCGGATCACCGATGTTGACGTGGTAACCGACGCCTGCGGTCGTCTTGTAGCCTTGAAGGACGGGGAACGCGTTGAGCAGTTGCAACTCGCCGAGTGGGCGATAGACGCCGGTCGCCGTCACCTGCGATTCGAAGTCGACGTTCCTGGCCGCCGGCACCTGCCAGGTGGTGACGACCGGATGGCGCGCGACCACCTCGGTGCCGAGGAAGCGGATCGCGCTCAGGTCCTCGATCGGCCGCGGCTCGATGATCGCCGGCGTGAAACCCTGGCCGGTGTAGCTGAAGACGATCAGCCGTCCGTCGGCCATCGGGATCGGCCGGAAGTAGCCCGTCTCGGCGTTCGACACCGCCTTCACGTCGCCCGTCGCCACCTCGTAGCGAAAGATGTTCGACACGCCGGTGTAGTAGCTGCTGCCGTAGAGATAGCGGCCGTCCTTCGTGAACACGAAGCCTTCCGGGGCCGACTGTCCGAAGCGGAATTCGCTCAGCGCTTCGGTATTCCCCGCGAGCAGCGACGTCATCGTCCAGACGCGCAGGAACTGGTTGCCGCCGACGTCGGTGATCGATGCCGACAGCAGGCGGCCGTCGGACGAGACATCGAGCTCGCTCGGCACGACGCCGTAGGGGAATGCATGCACCGGCTCCCAGTGGTCGTACGGGTAGGGAATGCGCACGATCGTCGCGAGACCCGACTCGTGGCGCACGCCCATCAGCGACCGGTCGACCGGATTGAACGCGACGCTGCCGACGCGCGCCTCCTTGAGAAGCGACGTCTGTCGCCCGCTGTCGACCTCGAGCGCGATCAGGTTGCGCAGGCCGAGGTTGTCGGTCGTGAAGAAGGCCGTCCGGTGCGCCGGATCGAACGCCAGCGAAGTGACCGAATACAGCATCGCACCCTTGATCTCGGCGAGCGCCCGTGCGCTGCCGTCGCGCGTGTCGAGCGCCGCGACGTGATCGACGATGCCGGGATAGCGCACGCCGGCGTAGAGGACGCCGGTCGATTCGTCGAAATACGCGCGCGATACCGAGCCGAGCGCCGTCGCCGCGAGGTTGCGCTGGGGCGTGATCGGGTGCCTGCGCACCTCGGCCAGATTGCGCCGCTGGAAGTCGTGCTCGAACGCGATCCAATCCTGCCAGGCACGGTCCAGAGGCGTCCCGAACACCTGCTCGAACTGATCCGCGTAATGGCGCCGGCTGCCCTCGTCGCGGCGCAGCCAGGTGACGACCTTCTCGGGTGAGTGGGCGTAGGCGAGCCAGGTGAAGAAGCGCGCGCCGTACAGGTAGGCGTTGGCGCCGACCTGGAAGTCGATGCGCGTGCCGCGCGAGACCAGCCCGAGCGGGTCGTAGAAGCGGGCGCCGTCGCGCACCATGGCGCGAAACACCATCTCGTCGTATCCGCCCTGCGAGCGGCCGAGGCCGCCGCCCATCCAGGTCTCCATGAACACCGCGCTGCCTTCGAGGTACCAGCGCGGCACGACGAAGCGCGGCACCGTCAGGTAGCTGTAGAGCAGCGACTCAGGGTGGGCCGACTGCGGCGCGACCTTGCCGAGGAAGAGCTCGCGCCAGCGTCGATCCTCGCTCGACGAGACGTCCGTCGTCGCGACATGCACCATCTCGTGATTCATCGTCGAGTACATGCGCTCGCTGCTCGGATTGGTCTCGAACGCATTGGCCGCCGGAGCGACGTCGATGCGCAGCAGCGTGTTCGGCGCCGGCGAGACGCCGGCATTGCCGTAGTCGGCGAAATCGCGCAGCCAGATCGTCGTCCGCTGCGACGGAACCCAGCCGAAGATCCGGCGCTGCCAGTCGAGCGCGTTGCTGAAGGTGCGCGCCGTGTGCGGGACGAGGAAGTTCAGGCTCGGGTCGGCATAGAGCAGACGCAGGTCGGCGGTATCGACACGGGAGATGCCGAGCGGGCCGGGTTCGGCGAGGACGAGAAGCGGGAGGCACAGCAGGGAACACAACGACTTCGCCAGGTGCACGCGGCGCCTCCGGGGAATGGACCGTGCGCAAGGGTAACTGCAGTCGCACACATGAGAAAGCCGCCGACCTCGCGGTCGGCGGCTCGCGGCAAGCCGAGGCGATTACGGCTGCGCTGAGCGGTTCGTCGACTTCTCCATCGAGCGCTGCATTTCGAGACGAGCGGCCTCGTTGCGCTGCACGGTCATTTCGGCTGTCGAGCGCTCCGCCATGCGGTCAGCCTTCACGCGATCGGCGGCCATCTGCGTCTCCGAGCGCTGCGCGGTGAGGTCGGCGGTCTTCTGCGATTCCGAGCGCTGCGCGGCGAGGTTGGAAGTCTTTTGCATCTCCGAACGCTGCGCGGCGAGGTCGGCGGTCTTCTGCGTCTCCGTACGTTGCGCGGCGAGGTCGGCGGTCCTCTCCGCAACCGACCGGCCGGTCTCTGCCGCGACACTGGAGCCGATGACCTTGGCTGCTGCGCCCGGCGCGCCGAGCTTGACGTCTTCGCTGCCATTCGGCGCCGCGCGGTAGCGCTCTGCCGGAAGGACAGTGCCGGTCACGTCCTTGGCAATCGGGAAGTCGAACGAAAACTGCGCCACTGCCACTGCGGCAGCCGCCGCGATGCCGGCCCCCAGCCACGCCTTGCGGTGGGTGAAGATCCTGCGGCTGTTCTGCTCTGACATGGTGACGCTCCTTGTGGGTGGGGCCGACGCGAAGCCCGGGGGCTCCGTCGCTCGGAAATCTTCGAGGCCTGGGCGAAAGAATCCGGACAGCGTGCGCCCAATTACACGCCGACGGCGAAAAGGTTGGCGCGCCTGCGCGGCAACTCGAACGGAGACTGCAGGAACCGCCGCGAGGACGGAGGCCACCAGTCCTTCCGGGGCATGCTCCTTCGGAACCTCGCCGAGAGCCTGGAACAGGCGCTTCCAATCCTCGAACTCGGCGCGCAGGGCCGGATCGGCGGAAAGATGCACCTCGAGTTCGCGCGCCTCGACGTCGCTGGCCTCGCCGTCGAGGACGGCATGCATCAGCGCGGTAAGTGGGGAATTCTTCGGGGTCATTTCATTTCCAGTCCTTGAGTAGCCCGCGCAGGCGTCGCCTCGCCTCGAACAGGCGCGACTTCACGGTCTTCTCGTCGATCTCGAGGATCTGCGCCATCTCCTCGTAGCCGCATTCCGAGAAATGGCGCAGCGTCAGCACCAGGCGGTCGCTCGTCGCCATGCTCATCATTGCGCTGCCCAGCTGGCGCGCCAGCTCGGCGGAGCTCGCCTGGCGCTCGGGACCCGCACTCTCCTCGCCGGCGATGTCGACGCCGTCGTCGAGCTCGTCCTGGTGCCGGTTGCGGCGCAGGAGGTTGAGCGACTCGTTGACGGCGATCCGATAGATCCAGCTGAAGAACTTGTACTTCGGGTCGTATTCGCCGGCCCGCTCGGCGACCTTGAGGAAGACGGTCTGGCTGATGTCGTGGGCGTCTTCATGTTTTCGCAGGAGCCAGAACGCGGCGTTGTAGATCGGCCGCTGGTAGCGGACCACGAGGGAAGTGAACGCGCCGTTGTCGCCGCTAAGGTAGCGCTCGACCAGCATCCGGTCATCGTCCTCGTCTGAAATACACGCGACCGGAGCAAAGGTTGGCGAGCGCATCAGCGGCCCGGTTCGATCTCGAAGATTTGGTCGAAGCCCGAGTAGCTGAAGATGTCCTGCAAATGGCGGTTGACCGCCGTCAGGCGCAGCCGACCGCCGGCCGCCAGCAGCCGCTTGTGCGTCTTGAGCAGAACGCCGAGGCCTGCGCTGGAGAGGTACTGCAGGTCGCTGCAGTCGAGGGTGACGACGCCGGCAAGGCGGTCCAGGTAAGACTGCGCCGCGGCAGCCTGGGTCGCATCGAGGCGCCCCGAGAGCACGACCGGCCTCTCGCCGCCTCCTTCGATCGTCAGCATCGCTCGTCCTCATCGCTCCCCGAGCCTCGTGGCGACGGGTCGGCCTGTGTCTTGCGGAAGACGATGCGGCTGCATCGTTCTCCCTCCGAATACTCGTACTGTACGGAGTCCACGAGGCGCGGGATCAGGTGCAGTCCCAGGCCGCCGGGCTGCCGCTCCTCGGCGGGACGCGTCGTGTCGACCGGCGCCGCCCGGGTGACGTCGAAACGGTCCGCCTCGGGCTCGGTCAAGGTCGCTTCGACGCCACCGGGGATGGCCGTGATCTCGATTGCGACCGGAGCCTCGCCGCGGCCGTACTTGACCACGTTGGTGAACAGCTCCTCGAGCACGAATTCGACATCGCCGCGCAGCGCGTCGGCGATGCGCTCGCGCGCGAAGGCGCGTGCCGTGAAGGCGAAGATCTCTGTCAGAGCATCGATGCGGCGCGGGAACGACGCGCTCTCGCTCATCGCCGCGCCTCGCGTCGAACCAGGACGACGGTGATGTCGTCCTCTTGCGCCGCGCCTCCGGCGAAGGCCTGCAGCGCGTCGAGGATCCCGGCCGCCAGCGCCTCCGCTCCGCGGCCGTGGTGCGCAGCGACGACCTGCTCGACGCGCTCCTCGCCGAAGAGCTCGCCGGCGCCGTTGCGATATTCGTAGATCCCGTCCGAGAGCAGGACAAGCACGTCGCCCGGCGCCAACGCCATCGCGATCGCCGGCCGCGATCGCGGCAGCGGCATCGCGCCGAGCGGAAAGCTGGTCGGCCCGTGGCGCGAACAAGTGCCGCGATCGGCATGGAAATGGAGGATCGGCCCCTGGCCCGCACTGAGGTAGCGCAGCACGTGCGTTTGTGGATCGAGCACGCCGATGAACGCGGTGACGAAGCGATCCTCGGCGAGCGTCTCGGCGAGGAGATCGTTGACCTGGGCGAACGCGGTCTCGAGGTCGGCGCCCAGGCGAAACGCCATGCGCAGCATCGCATGCATCTGGGTCACGGACAGCGCCGGCGCGATGCCGTGGCCGGTGGCATCGCCGAGCACGACCAGCAGGCCGTCGCCGACCGGCGCGAGGTCGAAGGTGTCGCCGCCCGTCAGCATGGCGGGCCGGAAGCTGCCGTGCAGGTCATAGCCTGCGACGACCGGCATCGCCTGCGGCAGCGTGCTCCGCTGCACGACCTGCGCCATCTCCATCTCGCGGCGCATCTTCTCGCCTTCGATCAGCGATTCGATCATCTGCACGCGCTGGAGCGCCACGGCGCATTGCGCGGCGAGTGCGGTCGCCAGCTGCTCGTCGGCCGCCTCGAACGTGCCGCCGACGCGATTGAGCACCTGCATCACGCCGACCAGAGCGCCGGCATGGTCGATCAGCGGCAGGGTCAGGGCGCAGCGCGTCCGGTAGCCGGACCGGCGGTCGACCTGCTGGTCGAAGCGCGGATCGGCATAGCAGTCGGGAACGTTGAGCACCTGACGATCGCGAGCGCAGGCGCCGACCAGGCCGACGCCGACGGCAATGCGCACGTGACGGATGTCGCTGGAGACCTCGAGCACGAGCTCGCCGGCCGCCGCGTCGTGCAGCCAGACCGAGCAACGCTCGGCACGAAGGACCTGGCGCGTGGCCGCGGTGACGGCGGCCAGCATCGAAAGCAGATCGAACGGGGCGGCAAGGCCGCGCGTCACCTCCAGCAGGGCGGCGAGATCCTCGGTCGACAAGTCTCCCGGCGCCGCGCGATCGGTCATGTCACGGTCCCTGGAAGGAGGCCGAAGTGTCCGGCATCCGCTGCGCGAGCGGCCCCGGCGAATTCGACGAAAGCCTAACCGAAGTTCTGCCGACGGCGCGGCGATTCCGGTTTACAACGTCGATCCGGGCCGCGCCCACGCGCGCTGCTGACCCGAAAGGCTCGCATGAACACCGCCGACCTGATCGCCATCGACACCCACACCCACCTCGAGGTGTCGTGCCGCAACCCGTTCGACAACTACGGCGAGGAATACGACCGCGCCGCCGACAAGTACTTCCGCTCGAGCAAGCGGCCGACGATGGACGAGACGATCGCCTACTACCGCGAGAAGCGGATCGGCTTCGTCAACTTCACCGTCGACGCCGAGACGCAGATGGGGCGCCGGCGCATTCCGAACGAGGAGATCGCCGAGGCGGCGCAGGCCAACTCGGACATCATGATCGCCTTCGGCTCGATCGATCCGCACAAGGGCAGGATGGGCGGCCGCGAGGCGAGAAAGCTGGTCGAGGAGTACGGCGTCAAGGGCTTCAAGTTCCACCCGACGGTGCAGGGCTTCGACGTCACCGACACCATGGCGTGGCCGATCTACGAGGTCATCGCCGAGCACAAGCTGCCGGCCGTCTTCCACAGCGGCCATTCGGGGATCGGCTCGGGAATGCGCTGCGGCGGCGGGCTGCGTCTGCAGAAATCGAACCCGATGCTGCTCGAGGACGTGGCGATCGCCTTCCCCGACATGCAGATCATCGTTGCCCATCCGTCATGGCCGTGGCAGGACGAGGCGATCTCGCTCGCCATGCACAAGCCGAACATCTGGATCGACCTCTCGGGCTGGAGCCCGAAGTACTTCCCGCCGCAGCTCGTGCAGTACGCGAACACGCTGCTCAAGGACCGAATCCTCTTCGGCAGCGACTTCCCGCTGATCACGCCCGACCGCTGGCTCAAGGACTTCGAGGAGGCCGGCTTCAAGGACGCGGTCAAACCGCTGATCCTCAAGCAGAACGCGATGCGCCTGCTCCGCCTGACCTGATTCCAGGGCAAGGAGCCGAAACGGCCCGCCCCGCCCCTGACCCCCAGGGCGCGGCGCGGGCGAGGTCGGCGCCGCCGGGCTTTCGCCGCGTCGGCGCTCAACCTCAGGGCTTGACGGTCAGCTTGTTCTCGACCGACATGACGCCCTCGGTGCCCTTGGCGATAGAGACCGCCTTGTCGGCATTGCCGGACTTGTCGGCCGAGCCGTTCAGCGTCACCACGCCGTTCTTCGTGTCGACGTCGATCATCAGACCCTTCACGTCGGGGTCGGCGAGCAGCTTGGTCTTGACCTTGCCGGTGATCATCGCGTCACCGGCGGCGTCGCCGGCCTTGTCCATCGCGCTGGCGGTTGCGGCCATCGCGTTGGACGCCGCCGGCGAAGGGGCGACGGTCGTCGTCGACGAGGTGGTGGCGGTGGTGCCGGCCGGCGTCTCGGTCACGGTCGTCTTTTTCTCGCAGGCAGCCAGCAGCGCGGCGGCGGCGAGCAAGGAAAGAGCGATCGAAGTTCTGTTGGCTTTCATTGGTTCTCCTGAGCGCGCCAATCCACGTTGCGGCGCGAGCCCGGATTGTGGACAAGCGGCGCGCCCCGATGGCGCGTCGAACGCGGGTCGCGCGATCGGCTGACCCTGACGCGGGAATCTGTCTTACGCGCCGGGTGTTTCGAGCAACGCGAGCCAGGCCCGCTCGCGCAGCCACGCGCCGACGCGATAGCGCTCGCCGCGGTAGTGCGCATCCAGGTGGCCGAGCAGCGTCGCGACGGCGACCGCGTCCCAGCGGGCCAGGAACTCGAACGGCCCCGCCGGGTGGTTGACGCCGAGCTTCATCGCCAGGTCGGCGCCTTCAGTGCTGCAGACGCCTTGCTGGACGGCGTCGGCGCCTTCGTTGATCAGCATCGCGACCGTGCGCGCGACGACCAGCCCCGGCGCGTCGCCGACGACCTGGGGCTCCCAGCCGGCGATGCGCAGCCACTGCGCCGCCTGCTCGCGCCAGGCGGCCGAAGCGCTGGCTGCGAACGCCATCGCGAGCGGCGTCCCGGGCGCGCCGCCACCGGGTGCGATGGCCAGGTCGAACACGGCGAGATCGCGTACTCCGGCCTCGGCCGCGACCTGCGTCGCGGCGCGCCCGTCACCCAGGCGCAGCTCGCCGGTGTCGGTCTGCAGGCCGCTCCATCGGCTGGCGGGATCGGCCTCGAAGGGCACGCCCGCTTCCTCGAGACGTGCCGCCCATCGATCCGCGGCGACGCCGCGGCCATGCAGGGCGACGATGGCGCCGGAGGGGACAGGCGGTGCCACGAACGCGCTGGCCGCCGCGGCGGTCGGGGCCGAGGCGGCGCCATGAACGAAGAAGCCGCGCCCCGACTTGCGCCCGAGCAGGCCGCCGTCGACCATCTCGCGCTGCACCAGCGAGGGCTGAAAGCGCTTGTCGCCGAAGTTGGCTTCGTACACCGACCGGGTGACGGCGAAGTTGGTGTCGTGGCCGATCAGGTCCATCAGCTCGCACGGTCCCATGCGAAAGCCCGCGCCGCGCAGGCAGGCGTCGATCGTCGCGGGCTCGGCGCGCCGCTCGTGCAGCAGCGCCAGCGCTTCGGCGTAGTAGGGCCGGGCAATGCGGTTGACGATGAAGCCCGGCGTCGAGCGCGCGTGCACCGGCGTCTTGCCCCAGCGCTTGCTCAGCTCGAAGATCGCCGCGGCGACCTCGGCGTCGGTCTGCAGTCCGGAGACGACCTCGACCAGCTTCATCAGCGGCACCGGGTTGAAGAAGTGCATGCCGACCAGGCGGCCCGGCCGCTGCAAGCCGTTGGCGAGCGCCGTGATCGAGATCGACGAGGTGTTCGACGCCAGCACGCCGGTCGCGCCGACGATCGCCTCGAGGTCGCGAAAGAGCGCCCGCTTGGCGTCGACGTTCTCGACGATCGCTTCGACGACGAGGCCCGCGCCCGCGGCATCTTCGAGTCGCGCCGCCGGGACGACGCGCGCGGCGATCGCCTTTGCCTCGCTGGCGTCGACCTTGCCCTTGGCGGCGAGGCCGTCGAGCGTCGCCGCCAGCTTCGCGCAGGCCGCCGAAGCGGCACCGTCGCGGCTGTCGAACAGCCGTACCGGGTGGCCGGCCTGGGCGGCGACCTGGGCGATGCCGGCGCCCATGATGCCGGCGCCGACGACGAACACCGTCGTGTCGTGGCGGAAATCGAGAGCCATTCGTTGCGGTCCGGTGAGAAAAAAGCCGCCCGGCGGCGATACGCGACGATATCGCGAGGAGCACCTGACTCGCGCCAGCATTCGGCTGTCGCGCGCGACGGCGCCGACGTCCGCGCCCCGGGCGGCGGCCCGCGATGCTGGCGAGAATCGACCCTCTCGCTCCAGGAGGACCCTCCACCATGGCCCTGCCCCACGCCAGCGTGCTCGACATCATCGCGATCGGCCCGCTCGGGCCGGCCCTGCAAGGCGCCGTCAGCACGAGCCTGATCAAGACCGACCGGCTCCAGCTCCTGCACCTGGTGCTGCCGGCGCGGCGCGACCTGCCGCAGCACCACCTCGGTGACGAGTGCACGATCCATTGCCTGGAAGGCGACGTCGAGTTGCAGATGCC
>JBDSLQ010000138.1:0-7093 GCA_039916285.1 Caldimonas sp. | reverse complement strand
AGCAGTTCCGCGTCCTCGAGGCGCTGGCGCCGGGCCGCATCGATCTCGGCGTCGGCCGCGCGCCGGGCGGCGACATGCGCACGGCGCGCGCCCTCAATCCCAACGCCGCGGTCGCCGCCGAGGATTTTCCGATCCAGGTGCGCGACCTGCAGGCGTGGACGAGTGTCGGCCGCCACGCCGGCATCACTGCGCATCCCCTGGGAAGCCATGCACCCGAGATTTGGATCCTCGGCAGCTCGGACTACGGCGCGCAGCTCGCCGCGCACTTCGGACTGCCGTACGCCTTCGCCTACTTCTTCACCGACGGGCAGGGCGCCGAGCAGGCGCTCTCGCTGTACCGGCGCCTGTACCAGCCGAGCGAGCGCCATCCGGAGCCGAAGGCGACGCTCTGCATCTGGGCGCTCGTGGCGGCGACCGACGAGGAGGCCTTGCATCTTTCGCTGTCGCGAGATCGATGGCGCATCGACCGCGGCCGCGGCGTCCTCGGTCCGCTGCAGTCGCCCGACGAGATCGCAGCGCGCGGCTTCGATGCGGCCGAGGAGCAGGGCCTCGCGTCGATGCGCGCGCGCGCTTTCGTCGGCTCGGCGAAGACGGTGAGCGAACGCATCGCTCGCCTCGCTGAGGCGTTCCAGCTCGACGAGGTGGTCATCAACACCTGGGCGCACGATCCGGCGGCGCGGCGCACGTCGTATGCCTTGATCGCCGAGGCGTTCTCGCTCACGCCGGGCGAGGGCCGTACGTGAAGCGGCGCCAGATCGATTCGAGCGGGCCGTGGCGAAAGCGCGCCATCCATGCGCTGCTCAGCGGCAGCTGGATGGCAACGAAAAGAAGAACGGCGAGCGCCGTCTCCCCGGCCGGACCCACCGAGCCCCACCGACCCAGGCCCCACCCGTAGAAGACGAAGCTCGCCAGTGCCGTTTGCAGCAGGTAGTTGGTGAGCGGCATCCGGCCGGCGTCGCGCAGCGGCCTCAGCCAGCGCGGCAGCTGGGCATGTCCGGGCACGAGCCGCACGGCGATGAGCGCGTAGCACGCCGCGAGCGAAGCCCGGCCGATCGTTCGGGCCAGGGTCGCCACGAAGATTCCGCCCGGGCCGCCGACGAGGAAGCCGAGGCCCTCGATCACGCCGCAGCCGATCGCGACGGAGAAGGCGACCCAGGGCGCGCGTCGTTGCGCGGCGGCGTCGCCCAGGGGCCGGGCCGGCCAGCCGCGCCGGCCGACGACGAATCCGATCAGGATGCCGGTCGCCATCTGCACGAAGAACGAGGCCCAGACGAAGAGCCCGAACGGCGAACGCCAGCTCCAGTCGAAGACTCGTGCCGTCTCGCGCACGGCGTCGAGGAAAGAGCCATGGCCGTACTCGATGTCGTTGGACGCTTCGAACCGCTGGTACTCGAATGCAGCGACGGTGTCGAAGCCGCCCGCGAACAGTGCCGGCCGGAGCGCTTCGGCCAGCGCTGGAAACGCCAGGCAGGGGACGATCAATGCGATGAGCGGGGCGTCGCCGAGCCGGCGCAGCGCGAGCAGCGCGAAACCGAGGATCGCGTAGATCAGGAGCACGTCGCCCGACCAGAGCAGCATCGCGTGGACGAGCCCGACGACGAGGAGGAACGAGAGCCGTCGCGCGTACAGCCGCGTCGACCGATGCGGCACCGGCGTCGCGAGGGGCCGACCCGGGCGCTCTGGCTCGGTGCCTTGCAGGCGCTTCATCTGAAACGCGAAGCCGATCCCGAAGACGAGGCCGAACAGGAGGTTGAACTTGCCCGCGAACAAGGTCTCGCGCAGCACCGCGACGATGGCGTCGATGATGCCGTTCGGCGGCACCGGCATGGCGAACATCGAGTGGCTGAAGCCCGGCATGTTCATAATGAAGATGCCCAGCAACGCGAAGCCGCGCAGAACGTCGAGAGCGACGATTCGCTCGGCCGCTTCAAGCGGCGCTTCGGCGTCGTTCGCGGGCGAATCGGCGTCGGCACTCACGTTCCGACGGTATCGCAAACGGCGGCGTCGCCCCTCCGGCGACCGCGTTCGCCGCGCAGAGGAGGAATCGCTCTATGTTCGAGACCGCCATCGCGGGCAGCCTGCCCAAGCCATCGTGGCTCGCCGAAACCGAGAAGCTCTGGCCCGAGTGGAAGTCGAGCGGCGCCGAGCTCGAGCGCGCCAAGGCCGATGCGACCCTGCTCTGGCTCAAGGTGCAGGAAGACGCCGGCATCGACGTCGTCGGGGATGGCGAGCAGTCGCGCCAGCACTTCGTGCACGGCTTCCTGGCCCGGGTCGACGGCATCGACTTCGAGCACAAGGTGAAGATGGGGATCCGCGACAACCGCTACGACGCGATGGTGCCGCAGGTCACGGGCCCGCTTCGGCTGGCGGGCCGCGTTCACGAGAGCGAGGCGCGCCTCGCCCGCGCCCACACCGGCAAGCGCCTGAAGTTCACCCTGCCGGGGCCGATGACGATCGTCGACACCGTCGCCGACCGTTACTACGGCGACGGCAAGGAAGGGCGCATCAGGATGGCCTTCGCCTTCGCCGAGCTGCTCAACCAGGAAGCGCGCGCGCTTGCTGCCGACGGCGTCGACATCGTCCAGTTCGACGAGCCTGCGTTCAACGTCTACATGGCCGATGCCGCCGAGTGGGGCGTCGCCGCGCTCGAGCGCGCGGCCGAGGGGCTGACGTGCAAGACCGCGGTCCACATCTGCTACGGCTACGGCATCAAGGCCAACGTCGACTGGAAGCAGACCCTGGGCGAGGAGTGGCGCCAGTACGAGCAGGTCTTCCCCGCGCTCGCGAAAAGCCGCATCGACCAGATCTCGCTCGAGTGCTACCGGTCGCACGTTCCGGCCGAGCTGATGCGCCTGCTCGACGGCAAGGACGTGATGGTCGGCGTCATCGACGTCGCCTCGGACGTGATCGAGACGCCCGAGCAGGTCGCCGAGACGATCGCGACGGCGCTGCGCTACGTGCCGGCGGATCGCTTGTTCCCGTGCACCAACTGCGGCCTGGCGCCGATGCGGCGCGAAGTTGCCGAGGCCAAGCTTGCGGCGCTCGGGAAAGGCGCGGCGCTGGCGCGCGCGCGCCGGGGCGGATGAGCGCACCCGCGCTGAGCGCGCCGACCACCGCGCTCGGCGGCCTCGCCGCCGCGATCGACGACCCCGGCCACGCCGTCCTCGCGCCGGCCGACTTCGCGCGCTTCGTCGGCGCGAGCGTCGCCGCGCTCGATGCGCTGAGGCCGTCGTGGGACGCATTGCCGCCCGACATTTACTTGCGCGACGGCGGCCGCTACCGGCGCCGCCGCCACGCCAGCTTCATCGTCGAAGATGACGACGTTCGCCTGGTGGCGCAGCGTGCCCACTGGCAGCCGATCGAGTACAACGCCCTGCACGGCGGCCTCGAACGCTGGTTCGAGCCCATCGACGCGGCCGTCGTCGCCGCGCCGGCATGGCGCGCCATCCTGCGCGCGTTCGCTTCGCTGGCGTCGCAGCTCAAGGGCGCGCAGCCGTGGTTCGTCGAGGCGCACCAGTTCCGGATCGACACCACCGACGGCATCGGCCGGCCGACGCCCGAAGGCGCGCATCGCGACGGCGTCGACTTGGTCGCCGTCGTCCTCGTCGGGCGCGAGGGCGTCAAGGGCGGCGAGACGCGCGTTTTCGCCGCCGAAGGGCCGCAGGGCCTGCGTTTCACCCTCCTCGAGCCGTGGACGGCGCTCGTCCTCGACGACGCACGCGTCATCCACGAGAGCACGCCGATCCAGCCGCTCGAAGGCTACGGTCACCGCGACACGCTCGTCCTCACCTGTCGCGCGGGTTCGTTCCAGGGCCCGGCGGCGCCGGCGTGAGCCCCCTGCCTTTCGATCTTCAGCTGCCAACGACATCGTCACAAGGAGCTTTTCATGTGGAAGACCATCGGCATCGTCGTCGCCGTTCTCATCGCCGCCGTGCTCGCCTTCGCGGCGACGCGGCCCGACGATTTCTCGGTCCGGCGCAGCATCGCGATCAAGGCCGAGCCGGCCAAGATCTACCCGTTGATCGTCGACTTCCGGCATTGGCCGACCTGGTCGCCGTGGGAAAAGCTCGATCCGGCGATGAAGCGCACCTTGAGCGGCCCGCCTGGCCGCGCCGGCGCGATCTACGAGTGGGACGGGTCGAGCAAGGTGGGTGCAGGTCGGATGGAGGTCAAGGACGCGGTGCCACCCTCGAAAGTCCTCATCCAGCTCGATTTCCTCCGGCCCTTCGAGGCCCACAACGTCGCCGACTTCACGCTTGCGCGCCGTGCCGACATGAGCACCGAAGTGACCTGGCAGATGCGCGGCCCGGCGCCGTTCGTCAGCAAGCTAATGGGCGTCTTCGTCGACATGGACAAGATGATCGGCAAGGACTTCGAGACCGGCCTCGCCAACCTCAAGGCGGCGGCCGAGAAGTGAAGGTTCAGGCAGCGGCAAGAGCCTCGCGCACGCGCGCGGCATGCGGAATCGGCGCGACCGCGCCGTAGCCTTCGGTCGAGAGCGCCGCAGCCGCGGCGGCGTAGCGGCCGGCGCTCTCGAGGTCGTCGCCGGCGACCAGGCGGGCGACGAACGCGCCTCCGAAAGCGTCGCCGGCGCCGGTCGCATCGACCGGGCGGCAGGGATGCGGCTCGATATGGATGCGCCGGTCGCCGTCGGCGAGCCACGCCCCGTGAGCGCCGTGCTTGAGCGCGACGATGCGCGCGCCGAGACCCACGCAGTGCTCGACCATCGCCTCGGGGGCGTCGAGGCCGGTGAGGACGGCGAGGTCGTCGAAGCTCGGCAGGCAGATGTCGGAAGCGGCGATCGCCGCGGCAGTAGTCTCCTGCGCGAGCGCGATCGGCCACAGGTGCGGCCGGTGGTTGGTGTCGAACGAGACCTTGACGCCCGCCTCGCGCGCGGTCGCGATCGCCGCGAAGCAGGTCTCGCGCGCCGCTGCCGAGATCGCCATCGATATGCCGGAGAGGTGCAGCACGCGCGCCGCGGCGATCTGCGCGTGCGGCAATTGCGCCGCGCTCATCCGGCTCGCCGCCGAACCCTGGCGAAAGAAGCTGAAGTGATGGCCGGCGGCGTCGTGGGTGACGAAGTAGACGGCGCTGAAAGATTCGCCATCGCTGCGCACGCCGCTGTCGTCGACGCCCTCCTCGCGCCACATCGCGCGCAGCATGGCGCCGTAGACGTCGTTGCCGAGCGCCGACAGATAGCCGGTGTTCGCTCCCTGGCGCGCCGCAGCGACGGCGAAGTTCGACGTGTCGCCGCCGAAGCCCTGCAGGTAGAGGCGGCCGTCCGCCGCCCCGGTCTGGTTGAACTCGACCATCGCCTCGCCGAGGGCGAGGATTTCCGCCGGAGCCACCATGCCTACCTGAGCAGCGTCTCGCGCATGAACAGCACCATCGCGTAGAGCTGGACGTCGGCGTTCTGCTTTCGGGCGAAGTTCGCGTTGGGAGCGATGACGTCAGTCGCGGTCGCGCCGGTTTGCGACGGCTGGCGCGCGCAGGCGGCGAGGAGGGCGCGCGACAAGAAGGCCGTCGCGAGTCCGGCGCGGCGAGGCGGCGTGGGAAACATGGCCATCAATGACAAGCGCCGCCTCGTCGGCGGCGCTCCATTGTCGGGCCGGCGGGCCCGGCACTTCGCGCCCGCCGCGCCATGCGCACGGGCGGGCCTTACGGTCCCGGCGTCAGGCGGTCGCCTGCGCCGTCGGCTGAATGCCGGCGATCGCCCACTCGCGGCTGCCGTCGGCAGGCTTGACGAGGTGCCAGACCTCGTCGAACGGCGCGGCGACGCCGTCGATCTCCTCGCGGATCAGCCCGTCGAAGCGGACGCTGACGATCTGGCGATCGGCCTCGCTGGCGACGTCGAGCACCTGGGCGTCGACGCGGACGACGTCGGTGCGCTGCGCTCCTGCGCCCCGCTCCTGCAGGTCGAGCTTGACCGCGGCGAACATTTCCGGCGTCGTGAAGGCGCGCAGGTCATTGAGGTCGGTGCTGTCGTTGGCCGCCTGCATGCGGATGAAGATCATCTTGGCGATGCGCTCGAACGCAGGTGCATCGAAACCGGCGGGAAGGCTGGCCGCGGCCACGGGTGCCGCCATCGCGGCCACCGGCGCGCTCGCCGCGGGCTGCTCGCGCGCGCTGTCGCCACCAGGCTGCAGGCCCCGGAACTGTGCCGGACGCTCGTCGGGAAACGTCACCGGTGCCTTGGGGAGCGGCGCGCCCGCGCCGGCGAGCTGCATGCCGCCGTTGGCCGACACCCCAGCCGAGGGCATGAAACGGCGCATCAGGAAACGCACCAGGAAAAAGGCGGCGACGGCCATCAACGCCATCATGATGATGTTGCCGAACTCGGCGCCCATCCCAAGGTGGCTCATCAGCGCGGCGATGCCCAGGCCGGCGGCGAGGCCGGCGATCGGGCCCATCCACGAGCGGCGCGGCGCCGCCGCCGCGGCTGCGCCGGCGGTGGCCGGCGCGGCCGCCTGCGCGACGGGCGCGGCAGGACGAGCGGGGATTGCATCGGGCGTGCGCGCCGGCAGGCTGCGCTGCGTGCCGACGGCGCCGCCGCCACCGATGCGGCGGGCTTCGGCAACGCCGGGGACGGCCGCTGCTGCGGCGACGACGACAAGGGCGAGTGCCAAGGCAAGTGATCGCATTCGAGTGTCTCCTTCTAAAGCCGGCCGCACGGGCCGGGGTCGCGCCAATCATACGGGTCTCCAATGACCCCAACGCCATGTGCGGCGCATCGACGCGGATGCAAGAGCGGCGCATCGCACGGACGACGCGCCGGCGCCACGACCGCGTTGACCGGGATCACCGCCTCGTGCCAGACTCGCGCCCCGGCGTGGATGCCATTGCCGGCCCCCGGCGAGACCACCGCCTCGCGAATCAACCCACCGAAGGAGGACGACGATGACCCAGCCCACTGCCTCCCCGGTTCCTGCTGCCGCCCCGCGCGCGCTCGCCTGATTCGCCGCTAGGCCGACGCCTGCCGCGTCGGCCGATCCCACAGCTCCGAAAGCCAGCGCCGGCCGCGCGCCGCCGCGCTTCGTCGCGCCAGAGCGTCACGCTTTGGCGTGCCCGCGCCTCGCCGGCCCTGCCGCCGATC
>JBDSLQ010000137.1:0-4318 GCA_039916285.1 Caldimonas sp. | reverse complement strand
TTGTCGAGGTGGCCGTGCTTGCGCGTCAGCTCGGCGGCGCGGTGCTTGGGCTTGAAGTCGTTCGGGAACGCCACGCCGCGGGCGCGGATCGCGGCGAGCTTTTCGCGGCGCTCGGCGAGAAGGGCGTTGTCGTCGGCCGGCGCTGCGGAACCCGGGCGCGACGCGTCAGGAATCGTGCTCATGGGGCTCCGCGAAGATGCGCTGCGCCTGCCGCCGTTCGCGCCGCGCGCCGAGCCAGCGCGGCGTGCGGAAACGGACGATGCGCCAGTAGAGAAAGATGTAGAGGAAGATGAACAGGAGCAGGAAGACCGAGAGCACGCGCGTGCTGTCCCACCAGAGCACGCTGGGGATGATCGAGAGCAGGCAGAGCAGCCAGAGGTAGGGCGAGGTCATCGAATTGCGGTTCATGCGACGCCGCTCGCCGGGCTCGGGGCCGACGTTGAGCCGGATGAGACGCCGGTGGATCAGCGTGTGCAAGTGGATGCCGTCGGGTTCGGCCGTGGCAACGCCGCGCAGGACCCGCCGCCGGTACATCGTGAACACCGTTTCGAAGATCGGGTAGGCGCACAGCAGCAGCGGGAAGATTGGCGACACCATCGGATTTCGCGCCAGCAGCAGCACGCTCAGCTCGGCGAGCAAGAAGCCGATGAAATACGCGCCGCCGTCGCCGAGGAAGATCAGACCGGCCGGGAAATTCCAGACGAAGAAGCCCAGCACCGCGCCCGCGGCGATGAGCGCCGTGCTGGCGATGAACGCGTCGCCGCTCTGGAAGGCGACGTAGGCGATCCCGAGCAGCATCATCATCACGCACATGGAGGCCAGACCGTTGAAGCCGTCGATGATGTTGACGGCGTTGGCAACGCCCGTGACGCACAGCAGGGTCAGTGCAATCGCCGCCGGGATCCAGACGATCAGGTGGTCGACGCCGGGGATGTCGGTGCGCCGGATGATCGCGTCGAGCAGCGCCACCGCGAGCGCCGCCGAGACGCAGGTCGCGAGCAGACGCCAGCGCGCGGCGACCTTCTTGGTCAGGTCCTCGGCGATGCCGACCAGGAATGCCGGCACGCCGCACGCCATGAGGAGCCAGAACCTGGGCGCCGCGTCGGGATGGGTGAAGTTTTCGAACAAGCCGGCGACGACCATCGCGGCAAGGACCCCGACGCCGCCGACCCGCGGCACCGCGTGAGTGTGAAATTTCTGCGGCCCCGAGAGGTCCGAGTCGGCCGACATCCACGAGTGCAGCGATGCCGAGCGCACGACGAGCAGCGTGACGATCAGAGAGCTCAGGAAAGCGATGATGAAGAACGTCATGCGGGGCGCTGCGGGCGCCGCTATTGTGATCGCTCGCGACCCCGCATTTCGATGTGCCGCGGCACCTCGCTCGGAGCGGTGCGCGCGACCGGCGACCTTAGAATCGCCCGCTTTGACGAGCGGGGAGCGGCGTGGGCGTCGTCGGGGTCATCGGGCTGGGGTACGTCGGGCTGCCGCTCGTCGTCGAATTCGGCAAGCTCGGGCGCACCATCGGCTTCGACATCGTCGAGGAGAAGGTGGCCCGCTGCCGCGCCGGCAGCGACCCGTCGCGCGAGATCAGCGATCCGGAGATGGCGCTGGCCGCGCACGCCGAGTACACGAGCGACCCGGCGGCGCTGCGCGAAGCCGATTTCATCCTGATCGCGGTGCCGACGCCGGTCGATGAAGCGCACATTCCCGACTTCCGCCCGCTGATCGGTGCGAGCCGCACCGTCGGCCCGCACCTGAAGGCGGGTGCGGTCGTCGTCTACGAATCGACGGTCTACCCTGGTGCCACCGAGGAGATCTGCATCCCGATCCTCGAGGAGACATCGGGGCGCGTCTGGAAGCGCGACTTCTTCGTCGGCTACAGCCCGGAGCGGATCAACCCCGGCGATCGCGAGCACATGCTGACGAACGTCGTCAAGGTCGTCTCCGGCGACTCCGCGGAGACGCTCGAGAAGGTCGCGGGCCTCTACGAGCGCGTGGTCGGCCCGGGCGTGCACCGCTGCTCGAGCATCAAGGCCGCGGAGGCCTGCAAGGTGATCGAGAACACCCAGCGCGATCTCAACATCGCCCTCATGAACGAGCTCGCGATCATCTTCGACAAGCTCGGCATCGACACCTCCGAAGTGCTCGAGGCGGCGGGAACGAAGTGGAACTTCCTGCGCTTCAAGCCCGGGCTCGTCGGCGGCCATTGCATCGGCGTCGATCCCTACTACCTGACGCACAAGGCCGAGATGCTCGGCTACCACCCGCAGGTGATCCTCGCCGGCCGGCGCATCAACGACGGCATGGGCAAATACGTCGCCGAGCAGACGGTCAAGCAGATGATCGCGGCCGGCCAGCAGATTCGCGGCGCCAGGGTCAACGTCCTCGGCCTGACCTTCAAGGAAGACTGCGCCGACCTGCGCAACAGCAAGGTCGTCGACATCGTCGACGAGCTGAAGAGCTACGGCGTCGAGGTGTTCGTCCACGATCCGCAGGGCGACCCCGACGAGGCGCGTGCCGAGTACGGCATCGACCTGACCGCGTGGGACGACCTGCCGCGTGCCGGCGCGCTGATCGCCGCGGTCGCGCACGCGTCGTACCGTCGGCTAGGCAGCGGACAGATCGCCGCCAAGGTGGTCGACGGCGGCTGCTTCGTCGATGTGAAGGCCGGCTTCGACGCAGTTGCGCTGCGCGCCGCCGGCCTCCGCGTCTGGCGACTCTGAGCAGGGTCAGCGGCGGGCGGCGGCGACGCGCTCGAGCTCGCCGAGCATGAGGAGCGCGAGCGTTCGACGGTCGTAGTGCCGCGCGGCGGCGAGGCAGCGCTCGCGACACGCCTGAACGGCCGCGGGATCGGCGTGCAGCCCGCGCAGCAATGCGGCGAGCGCGGCGGCGTTCTCGGGCTCGAACACCCAGCCCGCCTGCTCGCGCTCGACGATCCCGGCCGACTCTCCGGCGACGCCGTGCAGGACCGGGATTCCCATCCCCATGCATTCGAAGAGCTTCGACGGAATGACGGTCTCGAACAGCGGCGTCCGCCGCAGATGGATGATCGAGAGGTCGAGCACCGACCAGTAGCGCGCGACTTCGTCTTTCGGCACCGAGTCGACGAAGACGACGTTGTCGAGGCCGAGCGCGCGTGCGCGCTCGACAAGCATCGCCTTGCGCGCGCCGTCGCCGAGCAGGAGCAGCCGGATCGCCGGCTCGTCCCGGAGCATGACGGCGGCCTCGAGCAAGGTCTCGAGCCCATGCGCCATGCCGTGCGTGCCGACGTAGCCGGCGACGAACTTGCCCGCGAGGCCGAGCGCTTCGACCAGCGCCGCGTCTTTCTGCCGCGGCGAGAAGCGGGCGACGTCGACGCCGTTGGTGACGACGGCGACCTTCGCCGGATCGATGCCCCGGCCGGCCAGGTTGGTGCGAAAGGCATGGGTCACCGAGACGACGAGCGCCGCGCGCCGGTACAGCCAGAGCTCGAGCCGTTCGAGCGCGCCGAGCAGCCACGACGACTTCATCGCCCCGACCGCCGCGATCGACTCAGGCCAGAGGTCGCGCAGCTCGAAGACGTAGGGCCGCCGCTTGATGGCACCGACGAAGCACGCCGCGCACGCAGTGAAGAACTGCGGCGACGTGCCGACGACGACGTCGACGCGGCGGATCGAGAGCGATGCCAGCGACGCCGTCGCCATGAAGCTCAGGTAGTCGAGGACACGCCGGGCGAAACCCTCGTTGGCGGTGATGTAGGACCAGACGCGGACGACGCGGATGCCGTCGATCCGTTCCTTCTGCCGCCAGGCATTGCGGTAGCCGGGGAATACCGCGCCCTTCGGAAAATTGGGCGCGCAGGTGATGACGGTCACCTCGTGGCCCGCCTCGACCCAGACCCGGCAATGCTCGTGCGTCCGGCTCGCCGGCGCGTTCACCTCGGGCGGGAAGTTGTCGCTCAGGAAAAGGATGTGCACGGCGTCAGGAGAGCCACGACCAGCGGGTCAGCGACCGGCCGTCGGCCAGGTCGACCGCGAGACACGCGGTCGGCTCGACGACACCGAAGCGGGTAGCGAAGAACGACGGCTCGGTGCGAGCCGAGCCGACCGCGACCTCGACCTCGGCGAGCGGCCGCGAGGCATCGGAGACGCACCATCGCCGCGCGCCGACGGCAGCGAGGGCGAGTCCCGGCGCGAGGTGGAAACGTGCCACCGCGGGCCGGGCCGGGCCGACTTCGTCCTCGACGACCAGGCCGGCGCCGGCGAAGCGCCAGCGCCGGCGATGGATCGGCCGACCGGCAAGGTGGGCATAGCCGTCGTGGGCGCCTTCGATCACGAGC
>JBDSLQ010000136.1:0-7602 GCA_039916285.1 Caldimonas sp. | reverse complement strand
ATGATGCACGAGATGCCATGAGGATCACACGCGCCCGCTGTCTGGCAAGTGCGTTCACCGCGCTGTGGCTTGTGGTGATCTTCGGCGGTTTCGCCGTGGCACAGTCGGTCGGAAAGATCAAACGGATTGGCTATCTCGCGAGCGGTTCGCGCACCTTCGGTCTCCATGAGTCGTTCCAGCAGGGCCTGCGCGAACTCGGGTGGGTTGCCGGACAGAACATCGAAATCGAGTATCGGTTTGCCGACGGGAGGTTCGAAAGGCTTCCCGAGCTTGTGGCCGAGTTGGTACGGCTCAAAGTCGACGTGATCGTGGCACAGCCAACGACAGCCGCGCAGGCGGCGAAGAACGCGACCTCGACGCTTCCCATAGTGATGATCAACGTCGGGGACCCAGTCGGGATAGGGCTGGTCGACAGCCTCGCCCGCCCGGGGGGCAACGTAACCGGGCCGGCGTTCGGCGTCGGCCTGGAATCGATCCCCAAAGGACTTGAGCTGCTTAAAGAGGCGGTCCCCGGAGTGCGCCAAATAGCGGTGCTCTCGAATCCGGCGAACCCCGCTCAATCGCTCGCCATTCAAGACGTGAAGGTGGCAGCGCAATCGCTGGGACTGAGGCTTCTGTTGTTTGAGGCGCGCGGCCCGCAGGAGTTTGACCGCGTCTTCGCGGCGATGGCGAAGGAAGGCGCCGATGGACTCCTCGTCGTGGCGGAGTCGTTGTTCATTAGTCACCGAACGACGTTGGCAGCGCGTGCGCTTCAGCAACGGCTTCCGTCGATGCATGGCGTCAGAGAAAACGTCGATGCCGGTGGCCTCATGTCATATGGGCCGAGCCTGCACCACAGCTCGCGGCGCGCTGCCGCATTCGTGGACAAGATCCTCAAGGGCGCCAAGCCCGCTGACCTGCCTGTCGAGCAGCCAACCAAGTTCGAATTGGTGATCAACCTCAAAACTGCGAGGGAGCTGGGCTTGGTGATCCCGCCATCGTTGCTGCTGCGGGCGGACCAAGTGATCGAGTGACATCACTGCCCCAACCCTACTTTCGAGCGGACGCCCCGCAAGCGAGCCGCGGTCTGGCGCGCTCGAGGCGGGTTGGCCTATCGCTCTAAATTCATCGGCCGCGACGGCGGGCGCTGGCCGACGATGACTTCGATGTCGAGCGCCTTGGCGCCGCGCTGGACGCTGACGGTGGCGGTCTCGCGCGGCTTCAGCGCGGCGACAGCGTTGAGCAGCTGGGGCGTGTTGGTGATCGGTGCGCCGGCGATCCTGAGGACGACGTCGCCGGGCTGCAGGCCGCCTTCGCTCGCCGGGCCCCTCTGCACGACGCCGGTGATGAGGACGCCTTGCTTGACCGAGAGGTCGAGCGTCTTGGCGATCTCGGGCGTCAGGTCGCGCGGCTCGACGCCGATCCAGCCGCGGGTGACCCTTCCTTCCTTGATCAGGCTTTCCATCACCTGGCGGGCCGTGGTCACGGGAATCGCGAAGCCGATGCCGAGGCTGCCGCCGCTCCTGGAAAAGATCGCGGTGTTGATGCCGAGCAGGTTGCCGGCGACGTCGACCAGCGCGCCGCCCGAGTTGCCCGGATTGATCGCGGCGTCGGTCTGGATGAAGTTCTCGAAGGTGTTGATGCCGAGCGCGTTGCGGCCGAGGGCGCTGACGATCCCCGAGGTCACCGTCTGGCCGACGTTGAACGGGTTGCCGATCGCCAGCACGACGTCGCCGACCTGCAAGTGGTCGACGTCGCCGAAGGCGAGCACGGGCAGCTTGTCGAGATCGATCTTGAGCACGGCGACGTCGGATTCCGGGTCGGTGCCGATCAGCCTCGCGCGCGCCGTGCGGCCGTCGCCGAGCGACACCTCGATGTCGTCGGCGCCTTCGATGACGTGGTTGTTGGTGAGCAGGTAGCCCGCCGGCGAGACGATCACGCCCGAGCCGAGGCCGACCTGCCGCTGCTCGGGTCCCTGGCGCGCGCGGTCGCCGAAGAAGAAGCGGAACATCGGGTCTTCGTTGCGCGGCCGCTGAGACGCGCCGCGGCTGGCGGTGATGCTGACCACCGCCGGCGAGGCGCGCTTGGCGGCCGCGGCATAGCTCGTCGCTGCGGTTCCGGTGCCGATCAGCGAGACGCTTTGCACCGGCGCCGGCAAGGCGACGACGGGCTGGGCGGCGGCGGCCACCGGGTCGGGCATGCGCTTCAGCCAGCCGGGCTTCAACGTCGCGACGACGAACAGCAGGGCGACCGCAATGGTCACCGTCTGGGAGAAGAGAAGCCAGGCCTTGCGCATCGCCGTCGTTGCAGTGTGGTCGCATTATCGCGGCGCGGCGCGCCGACAATGGCGTATGGGCTCCACTTCGCTCCGGCCGCTCGCCTTGACGATGGGCGATGTCTGCGGCATCGGCCCGGAAATCATCGCCGCCTGGTTCCGATCCGCCGAGGCGGCAAACGCGTTCGTCGTCGGCGACGTCGCCGTGATGCGCCGAGCCGCCGGCTTCACCGGCGGCCTGTTGCCGGTGGCGCGGATCGAGCGGCCCGACGATGCGGCGGCGTTGCCGCCGGGGTGCATTCCGGTGCTGCAGGCCGTCGGCCTCGCGCCCGACCTCGTCGCGGCACCGCTCGGCGCCGTCGACGCTCGCGCCGGCGCGGCCGCGGCGCGCTGCATCGAGCAGGCGGTCGCGCTCGTCCGTGGCGGCGCCGCGGCGGCGCTGGTGACGGCACCGATCCACAAGGAAGCGTTCGCCGCCGCCGGCATCGGCTATCCGGGGCACACCGAAATGATGCAGGCGTTGGCCGCCGTTCCCGGCAGCGCGCCGCCGCCGGTGCGGATGATGCTGGCCAACGATGAGCTGCGCACGGTGCTGGTGACGATCCATACGTCGCTGCGCCAGGCGATCGAGGCGATCACCTTCGACGCGGTGCTGGAAACGATCCGGATCGCGGACGTGGCGGCACGCCGCTTTGCGCGGGGCGAACCGCGCGTCGCCGTCGCCGGTCTCAATCCCCACGCCGGCGAGGGCGGGCTCTTCGGCGACGAGGAACTGCTCGTCATCGCCCCGGCAGTGCGGGCGGCGCGCGCCGAAGGGATCGACGCGAGCGGACCGTTCGCGCCCGACACGGTGTTCATGCGCGCACGCCACGCTCCCGGTCATCCGGGTGAGTTCGATGTCGTCGTCGCGATGACCCACGACCACGGCCTGATCCCGGTGAAGTACCTCGGTGTCGAGCACGGCGTGAACGTGACGCTCGGCTTGCCGTTCGTCCGCACCAGCCCTGATCACGGCACGGCGTTCGACATCGCCGGCACCGGGAAGGCGGACCCCTCGAGCTTTGCCGCGGCGGTGCGCATGGCGCGCGCCCTCGTCGGCGCACCGGCCAGCCTCCGGCCTGACGCGGGTCAGTGACGCGTCGGCGTCCCGAGCTGGGCGAGCTGCTTCCTGGCCCGCACCGTCGCCCGCTCCATGAGGTACGAGCTCTCGACGGCGCGAAAGCGCCCGGTCTCGCACATGCGGGCGAGCATGCGCGAGGTCATCGAGATCGTCTCCTGGTGCTTGCCGCCGCGCGTGAAGACGAAGAAGCTCCGCCCCGAGCTGACGTGCGCGAGCTGGACCTTCTGCCACGCGTCCTTCAGATGCATCTGGTACGCGAAGCCGAGCTTGATGTGATCGATGAGCTGCGGACCGCGCGAGGGCTCGCTCGGCTCGCCCGATTCCGACGTCGTCGGCCCAAGCTGATCGGCGGCCGCCGGGTCGAGCTTGGCGACGATCGAAGGCGAGGGCAGCGCCGGCGCCTGGGTCGCCTCGCCGAGATCGACGTCGACGCCGTCCACGCCCTTGCTGCCGACGGGCTCGGCCCAATCAACGGCCGCCTCGTTGACGAGACCGACACGCTGGGCCTCTTCGGGGGTGAAGCGGCGCTCGAGGACCTCCGGGGCGACGTCGGGAACCGGTTCGGCGCGCGCGAAGTTCTCGGTCAGCGGGACTGCCATCGCAAACACCGACTCGAGTTGCTTGACCATGAGGTTGTGGTCGAGCTCGGTCAACGCCTGGCCCTTGAGCGATTCGGCGTGGGCGGGCAGAAGCTTGCCGAAGAATTCCTTCTGCGCCTGCTCGGGCCAGCCGATCAGCTTCATTCCCTCGTTGAGGTCGCGCATCAGCGGCGGCAGCTGCATCAGGAATTTCTTGCGAAAGGCGGGCGACCCTTTGGGCTGGATGCTCATGACCAGGTCGACGCCGACGCGGCGATAGCGCTTGGCGCGGTCCGATTCGGCGCCGTCGCGGCGCACCGCGAGCACCAGCGCCTGGCTCCAGACGTGGGGCAGGAACTCCTGCATGTAGGTCGGCAGCGCCAGCGGCGCCAGCGCCGCCTGCAGTTGCAGCATGTAGCGCTGCTGGACGCGCAGCTCCGATTCCTTCTGGTCGAGGACGACAGCCGCGCCCGACTTCTCGACCGCGACCTCGGTCTGCTCGGCGATGAAGCGCTCGAGCTCGGCGACCTTCTGCGCGTACAGCTCGATCTGGTCGAAGTCTCCCTCGACGATCTCGTCGACGAGCTTCCTGACGCGGGCCAGAAATTTTGCGCCCGGGCCGATGTCGAAATCGTCGAAGGCATTGGCGAGCGAGGCGATCCGGTTGATGAAGCGGCGCACCGGGTGGCGCCGGGTCGAGAAAAAGGTGGCGTCGCTGAGGGCGACGCGCAGCACCGGCAGCTGCAGGCGCGCGATCTCACGCGCCATCTGCGGCGGCACGCGCGAGTCCGAGAGGATCTGGTCGAACAGGCTGCCGACGACGTCGATCACCATGTGGTCGAGCTTGCCGGTCGAAGCAGAGATCAGCTCTTCCCGGTGGGCGCGGATCAGGTTGACCGCCATCAGCCCCGTCAGCCCGTCGTTGAACTGGCTTCCTCCGCCACTGCCGCCGTCGCCCATTGCAGCGCCGCGCGACACGTCGCTGCCGAGGCCGCTGCGCGAGGAGATCGGCCCCTTCTCGAGTCTGCTGCCGCTGCCGCCCGCCTGGCGCGCCGCTGCGTACGCGCTCTGCTGCGGCAGGGCGGGTGCGCGCGCCCCGCCGACCGGGCCGAGCAGGCTCGCCGGGCTGAGGTCGCCCGGCTGGCTCGCGATCGCGGTCAGCCGCCGCAGCAGGGTCATCAGCTGTTGGTCGGCCACGGCGTTCCCGCGCGCCCGCGCGACGTTGCCGCCGCGGGCCGAAGGGAGTGGGTCGCGGACGCTGTCCATCGCCTCTGCGCGGCCCGGGAAAGCGGTCGCCAGCGCGCGCCGGTGCGCGGCGAGAAGGTCCATGTCGCCGCCCGGTCCCGAGATCGACTCGACCTCGCCATAGGCGCCGCCGCGCGACGAGGCGTGGCCGTCGCGGGGCAGGCTCGTGTAGCCGGAATTCGCGGAACCGAGCTGGTTGCCGGGGCCTTCGACCGTGCGCACGGTCAGGTTCACCGGGCGCACGCCGCGCTCCTGCAGCAGGCGCAGGATCTCGCTGTAGCACTCCGGCATGCCGTGGGCGACGCCCTGGCCGATCTCGCGCGCCAGGATGCGCCGGCTCTCGCGCTCGCCCGAGATCGCCTCGATGCCCTTGTGCAGCGCTGCGCCGACGATCTCGGCGCGCAGCGGATTGCGCTCGTCCGCGGCGCTGCCGATCTCGAGCAGCGCGCCCATGTAGGGGGCGAGGTCGCGAAGCTGCCATTCGCACTCGTGCGAGATCATCTGGCCGAGGCGCACGAAGTTCATCTGCTCCTCGACTTCCCTTTCGTCGACGAGGCTGAGCGTTTGCCAGTCGGCGGACTCGAGCTTTCGCTTGTGGTCGACGCGCGGCGCGATGTCCTTGGCGACTTTCTCGCGCAGCGATTCGAAGAACGCGTTCTGGAACGAGCCGAGGTTCCTGCGCAGCTCCTGCTGCGTGGTGGCGAGCTGGTCGCGCTCGCTGATCTTGGTGGCCGATTGCGCCGCGACGCCGAGGTGCTCCGCGACGCGCATGGCCGCCGATGCTGCCGCCGTCCGGATCAGGTTCATGGCCGCGTCGAGCGTGGCCTGGGCGCGCGGATCGATCGGATTCATCTCTGCGTCGAGCCGTGGGGGCGGCAGAATTCCTCGAGAGCGGACCAAGACTTTCTAGTATGGGGCCAAAAATCGAGCTCGCCCGGGCACTGCGTCACGGTCGGGCAGGTCGAGACCGGCCCGGAGGCGGCCTCGGTCAGCGCCTGAGCGCGTCGCGAATTTCGCGCAGGAGGACGGTGTCTTCCGGGGTCGCGGCGAGCACGGGCTGGGTTCGGCGCAGCCGGTTGAGCTGCTTGACCATCACGAAGATGATGAAGGCGAGGATCAGGAAATTGATCAGCACCGTCACGAAGTTGCCGTACGCCAACAGCGGCACGCCCGCCTTGCTGAGCGCGTCGTAGGTCATGGGCCCGGCGTAATTGGGCGGCGGCGGCGCCAGGACGACGAAGTAGCTCGAGAAGTCGAGGCTGCCGAAGATGCGCCCGACGATGGGCATGATCAGGTCCTTGACCATCGAATCGACGATCTTCGCGAATGCCGCGCCGATGATGACGCCCACGGCCAGGTCGACGACGTTTCCCTTCGAGGCGAACTCCTTGAACTCGGTTGCGAACCCCATCGTGTTGTCCTCCGGCAGCAATTGCCAAGCGCGCCAAACGGCGCGGCCAGTATTGCCCGCCCCGATCACAAGTCAAGACGGACGGTGCGCCGCCGCTCGTGCTTGACGTGTCCGCTAGAATTCCGGGTTGACTTCCCGCGTCGCGCTCGAGCCTACGCGGGGCGACGGGGTGTACGAAAAAATGACCGAACAGAAGATCGACGGGGGCAAGCGCACCTGGATCATTGCATCGAGCTGCGCGGGCGCCATCGGCGCCGGATTCGTGGCCGTTCCCTTCATCAGCAGCTTCGAGCCTTCCGAGCGTGCCCGTGCTGCGGGTGCCCCGGTCGAAGTCGACATCGGCGCCCTCAAACCGGGCGAGATGCTGACCGTCGAGTGGCGCGGTCAGCCGGTGTGGATCGTCAGGCGCACGCCCGAGCAGATCGCGGCGCTGTCCAAGCTCGACGGCGCGCTCGCCGACCCGAAATCGCAGCGCAATCCCGACGAGCTCACGCCGCCGTACGCGCGCAACGAGAACCGGTCGATCAAGCCCGAGTTCCTCGTCACCGTCGGCATCTGCACGCATCTCGGCTGCTCGCCCATCGAGAAATTCGTTCCCGGGCCGCAGCCTTCGCTGCCCAACGACTGGACGGGTGGCTTCCTCTGCCCGTGCCATGGCTCGACCTTCGACATGGCGGGCCGCGTCTTTAAGGACAAGCCGGCGCCCGACAACCTGCGCATTCCGCCGCACGTGTATCTGTCGGACAGCCGCATCCTCATCGGCGAGGAAAAGCGTGCCTGAGCTGCGCCCCCCGATTTCCTGGAGCATGAATGGCTGAAATGCAAAGCGCGCCCGCCGACGCCGGCGCCGGGCGGCGGCTTTTGACGTGGGTCGACAACCGCTTCCCGCTCTCCAAGCTCTACAACGAGCACATGGCGCAGTACTACGCGCCGAAGAACTTCAACGTCTGGTACGTCTTCGGCTCGCTCGCGCTGCTCGTGCTGGTCATGCAGA
>JBDSLQ010000135.1:0-5185 GCA_039916285.1 Caldimonas sp. | reverse complement strand
ACGAAGGCGCTCGCGGCGCTGACGGCGTGCGCGCAAGGCGGCGCGGCCAACCTGCTCGACCTCTCGATCAAGGCCGTGCGCGCGCGCGCGACGGTCGGCGAGGTGAGCGACGCGCTCGAGGCGGCGTGGGGCCGCCACCGCGCCGACACGCAGAAGGTCTCGGGCGTCTACGCCGCCGCCTACGACAGCGCCGCAGGCTGGGACCAGCTCAAGCGCGAGATCGCTGCCTTCGCCGACGTCGAAGGGCGCCGGCCCCGCGTGATGATCGCCAAGCTCGGCCAGGACGGCCACGACCGCGGCGCCAAGGTCGTCGCCAGCGCCTTCGCCGACCTCGGCTTCGACGTCGACATTGGCCCGCTGTTCCAGACCGCCGAGGAGTGCGCACGCCAGGCGATCGAGAATGACGTCCACGCGATCGGCATCTCGACGCTCGCCGCGGGCCACAAGACGCTGGTGCCGGCGGTCATCGAATCGTTGCAGGCGCAGGGCGCCGGCGAGATCGTCGTCTTCGTCGGCGGCGTGATCCCGCGCGGCGACTACGCGTTCCTGTACGACGCCGGCGTCAAGGGCATCTACGGTCCGGGCACGCCGATCCCGGCGAGCGCCAAGGACGTGCTCGAGCAGATCAAGCGCTCGCTCGCGCCGGCCTAGGCCCTGAACCGCGCTGACCGCGTCGCGATGCTGACCCGCGCCGACCAGGAGCTCCTCGATGGCGTTCTCGCCGCGCCGGGCGAAGGCCAGCGCCGCGCCATCGCCAAGGCGATCACGCTGCTCGAGTCGCGCCGCGCCGATCACCGCGCCCGCGCCGATGCGCTGCTGACCGCGCTGCCGGCGCCGGCCCGGCCGTCGTTTCGCCTCGGCGTCTCCGGCGTCCCCGGCGTCGGCAAGTCGACCTTCATCGAGACGCTCGGCCTGCTTTTGATCGGTGAAGGCCTGCGCGTCGCCGTGCTCGCGGTCGACCCGAGCTCGAGCGTCTCGGGCGGATCGATCCTCGGCGACAAGACGCGAATGGAGCGACTGTCGGTCGAGCCGGCCGCGTTCGTTCGCCCGAGCCCGAGCGGCGGCACCCTCGGCGGCGTCGCGACGGCGACGCGCGAGGCGATTCGCGTCGTCGAGGCGGCCCGCTACGACGTCGTCGTCGTCGAGACGGTCGGCGTCGGCCAGAGCGAGGCCGCCGTCGCCGGCATGACCGACATGTTCCTGCTCCTGCAGCTGCCCAATGCCGGCGACGACCTGCAGGCGATCAAGAAGGGCGTGATGGAGCTCGCCGATCTCGTCGTCGTCAACAAGGCCGATCTTGATCCCGCCGCCGCGGCGCGCGCGGTCGGCCAGATCGAATCGGCGCTGCATCTCGTCGCGCATCGTGCCGACGACGCCTGGAAACCGCGCGTGACGTCGATCAGCGCGTTGGCGGCGGAGCAGGTCGCTGCCGTGTGGGACATCGTCCAGGCGTTCCGCGGCGCGCAGGACGAGCGCGGCGCCTTGCAAGCGCGCCGCCTCGGCCAGGCGCGCGCCTGGCTGTGGGAGCGCATCGATGCCGGCCTGCGCGACGCGTTTCGCGCCGACGCCGCCGTGCGCGCCCAGCTCGACGACACGCTGGCCGCCGTCGATGCCGGGCGCTTGCCGGTGTCGGTCGCGGCGCGCCGCCTGCTCGCTGCCTTCGTCGACGCGCCGCCGCGTCCCGCCCCGATCACGTCCTGACGCCGGAAGCCTCGCATGCACGACATCATCCAGCAGCTCGAAGCCAAGCGCGCGCGTGCCCGCCTCGGCGGTGGGCAGAAGCGAATCGATGCCCAGCATGCCAAGGGCAAGCTGACCGCGCGCGAGCGCCTCGACCTGCTCCTCGACGACGGCAGCTTCGAGGAATGGGACATGTTCGTCGAGCACCGCAGCCACGACTTCGGCATGGAGAACAACCGCCCGCCCGGCGACGGCGTCGTCACCGGCTACGGGATGATCAACGGCCGTCTGGTCTTCGTCTTCAGCCAGGACTTCACCGTCTTCGGCGGCGCGCTCTCCGAAGCGCACGCCGAGAAGATCTGCAAGGTCATGGACCAGGCGATGAAGGTCGGCGCGCCGGTGATCGGCCTGAACGACTCGGGCGGCGCCCGCATCCAGGAAGGCGTCGCCTCGCTCGGCGGCTATGCCGAGGTGTTTCAGCGCAACGTGCTCGCCTCGGGCGTCGTGCCGCAGATCAGCATGATCATGGGCCCGTGCGCGGGCGGCGCGGTGTACTCGCCGGCGATGACCGACTTCATCTTCATGGTCAAGGACAGCTCGTACATGTTCGTCACCGGCCCGGAGGTGGTGAAGACCGTGACGCACGAGGAGGTGAGTGCCGAGGACCTCGGCGGCGCGATCGCCCATACGACGAAGAGCGGCGTCGCCGACCTCGCGTTCGACAACGACGTCGAGGCGCTGGCGATGCTGCGCCGCTTCTTCGACTATCTGCCGCTCAACAACCGCCAGAAGGCGCCGCGCCTGCCGAGCGACGATCCGGCCGAGCGCGTCGATCTTTCGCTCGACACCCTGGTTCCCGACAACCCGAACAAGCCCTACGACATCAAGGAGCTGATCACCAAGACGGTCGACGACGGTGACTTCTTCGAATTGCAGCCCGAGCATGCGAAGAACATCGTCATCGGCTTCGCGCGCATGGACGGTGCCTCCGTGGGCATCGTCGCCAACCAGCCGCTGGTGCTCGCCGGCTGCCTCGACATCAGGAGCTCGATCAAGGCAGCGCGCTTCGTCCGGTTCTGCGACGCCTTCAACATCCCCGTGATCACCTTCGTCGACGTTCCCGGCTTCATGCCCGGCACGGCGCAGGAGCACGGCGGCATCATCAAGCACGGCGCCAAGCTGCTCTTCGCGTACGCCGAGTGCACGGTGCCGAAGATCACCGTCATCACCCGCAAGGCCTATGGCGGCGCCTACGACGTGATGAGCTCCAAGCACCTGCGCGGCGACGTCAACCTCGCCTGGCCGAATGCCGAGATCGCGGTGATGGGCGCAAAGGGCGCGGTCGAGATCATCTTCCGCGACGAGAAGGGCGACCCCGAGAAGCTAGCCGCGCGCGAGGCAGAGTACAAGGCCAAGTTCGCCAACCCCTTCATCGCCAGCGCGCGCGGCTATGTCGACGACGTGATCCAGCCGCACGAGACGAGGAAGCGCATCTGCCGCTCGCTGGCGATGCTCGCCGACAAGAAGATCGACGACCCGTGGCGCAAGCACGGGAACATTCCGCTCTGAGCGGCAATTCGGGCGAAGAAGTCGTACCCGACCAAGAGCCACTCACCGGCCCGCCAGCAACCCGCGCAGCTTGATGAACGCCAGCCCAGCCATCACCGCGTCGTTCAACGCATCGTGCGCTTCGCGCAGCGGGAGATCGAGGGCGTTCATCATCGTCGCGAATCGCAGGTCGATGTTGCCGCCGCGCTCGTGCGCCGGCAGCTGGCGGTTCTTGAAGTCGTAGTACATCGCCGAGACCTCGATCTTCGGCTGCGGCAGGCGTACGCCGAGCAGCGGCCAGATCTGGCGGTTGAGCATGGCCACGTCGAACTCGAGGTAGTAGCCGACCAGCGGGCGGCTGCCGACGAACTCGAGTAGGCGGCGCATCGCCTGTTCCGGGTCCATTCCCTGTGCGACATCGCTTTCGCGCAGCCGGTGCACACGCACGCTGTCGGCCTTCAACGCCCGTTCGGGCCGCACCAGCAGCTCCAGCCGCTGGCTCGTCAGCAGCCGGTTGCCGGCGATGCGCACCGCGCCGATCGAGATGATCTGGTCGCGGTGGACGTCCAGCCCGGTGGTCTCGCAGTCCAGCGCCACCCATTCGCCTTCGGGCGGCGGTTCGTAGAGGAACGCAAAATCCGGATCGGCCAGGTGATACAGCATCCAGACGCGATGCACCGAATCGAGCCAGCGCGGCCGCATGCTGCCGGCGGCGTTACGCCGCCTCCAGATGGAACTGGTGCCGCACCAGCACCTTGAAGCGCTTGACCACCGCCAGCGCGTCCTTGAGCAGGTCGCGCTCCAGGCTGCTCAGCCGGTCTGTCGCGACGCCACCGCTGACGGGCCGATCGGTGTCGAGCTCGGCCAGGCCCGCCTTGAGCTTCAACGCCATCAGGAAGTGCAGGCTGTCGGCCAGGTCGGTCGCGAAACCGGCCTGCAGGCGGCCCTTCGCGACCAGCGCGTCGAGCCTTGCCACGGTGCCGGTGGCCCGCACCTGGTCGCGCAGCGCCAGGCTGCGCACGCCGTGCACGATCGGGAAGATGCCGCCCTTCTTCAGGTCGAGCAGCGGCTTGCCCTGCTCGCCGATCAGCAGCAGCCGGTTCCACCAGCCGGCGGATTCATCGGGGAAGGAATCGATCGCCGCGGCGAAACGGCCGAGCAGCGCGTCGTCGGCCGAGACCAGCCCATCCGCCTCGGCGCGCACCTGCGCCAGCAGCGACGCATCGCCGGCCACCGCATGCGCGTCGATGAATATCGCCAGCGCCATCAGGCCTTCGGGGTCAGGCCGCAGCAGCCAGTGGCGAACCGTACTGGCGAAGTCGTTGGCGCTGCGCCGCCACGACGGGTTGCTGACCATGATGCCGCCCGGGCAATCGGGGTAGCCGAAGTCGCGCAGCGCGGCCGAGAAGCGCGTGCACGCCTGCTCCACCTCGGCCGCGCTGGCCGCCGTGCCGTCGCGCAGGATCAGGCCGTTGTCCTGATCGGTCTTCAGCAATTGTTCGCCGCGCCCTTCGCTGCCCATCACGAACAGGCAGCTGTCGGCCAGCAGGGCCGGCGGGGCAATCAGCTGCCAGGCGCGCTCGAACAACTTGGCGTTCAGCGCCTGCACCAGCTTGCCGATCTGGCTGACCTTGGTGCCGCCGCGATAGAGCAAGGCGACGAAGCGGGTGATGCGCTGCGCCGCCGAGCGCAGCGCATCGAGGTCGCGTGCCTGCGCGATCTGCACCGCGATCACATACGAGTGGTTCGACAGGAAGCTCAGCAGATCCAGCTGCTCCAGCAGCCCGGCGATGCGCTCGCCGTCGGCGACGACCAGGCGGTGCACCTGGTGCTCGATCATCAGCGCCAGCGCATCGAACAGCGGCGCTTCGGGTGAGATTGTCACCAGCTTGAAGGTCGCCAGCTCGCGCACCGGCAGCGTCGCCAGCGGCCGGCCATCGAGGATGGCGCGCTGCAG
>JBDSLQ010000134.1:0-5445 GCA_039916285.1 Caldimonas sp. | reverse complement strand
ACGGCCTCGTCAAGAGCCCCGAGTGGGACATCGGCCTGCAGAAGACCGGCTACATCTCGGAAGCCGGCCGCTGCCTGGTGATGCAGGCGAAGATGGCCGGACGCCATCTCATCCTGGTGTTTCTCGATTCCGCGGGCAAGTACTCCCGCATCGGCGACGCCGAGCGTGTGAGGCGATGGATCACGGCCTCGGTGCCGGGTGTCGTGCCCGCCGCGCTCGAGGCGCAGAAGCCACCGCTCTGACGCGATCCCGGCGGCGCGCAGCCGCCGTTTCTTGAGGTCGTCGGCGCGCCCGCGCCATCGTCAACGGCGGTGGCCGAGGCTCGCCGAGATGGTCGCCGCGGTCGCGCGCAGCCGATCGAGCCACGCCTCCTCGAGGCGATCGGCCGGTGCGGAGATCGACAGGCCGGCGACGAGCTTTCCCTGGTCGTCGAGGATTCCTGCCGCCATGCAGCGAACGCCGAGCTCGAGCTCCTCGTCGTCGCGTGCAGTCCCGTACTGGCTCACCCGTGCCAGCTCGCGCTCGAGCCGCGCCAGCTCGGTGATGCTGTTGCGCGTGTGGCCGGCGAGCCCGGTCCGAGTCGCGTAGGCGCGAACCCGTTGCGCGTCGTCGTGGGCGAGGAAGAGCTTGCCGACGGAGGTGAGGTGGAGCGGTGCGCGCCCGCCGACGGCGCGGACGACCTGCATCCCCGAACGCTCGCTGTAGGTTCGCTCGACGTAGACGATCTCGTCGCCCTGGCGCATCGACAGGTTCACCGGTTGGTGCGTCAGCTTGTGCAGCTCGCGCATCGGCCCTAGCGCGGCGTCGCGAACGTCGAGGCGCGCCTTGACGAGGTTGCCCAGCTCGAGCAGGCGCATGCCGAGCCGGTAGCTGCCGGGCTCGGGACGATCGACGTAGCGGCCGATCGTCAGGTCGTTCAGGATGCGGTGCGCCGTCGACGGATGCAGGCCGCTCTGCTCGCTGATGGCCTTCAGCGCGACCGGCTCCTGGTGTGAGGCGAGCAGGTCGAGCAGGCCGAAAGCGCGTTCCAGCACTTGGATCGTGATGCTGCGCTCCTCGCTTCTCTTCATGCCGGATCCTTCATGGCGAATTCTCTCCCGATCCTGCAAGCGCGGCGCGTGCCGCGGCGACGCCACTGCGGACCGCGCCTTCGAGCGTCGCGGGGTAGGGACCTTCGAGGTAATCGCCGCACGCGAAAAGCCCTGGGGCCACGGTCATCGACGGCCGCGCGAGGCCGGGCGTGCAGGCAAACGTCGCGCGCTTCTCGACGATCGTCCGAACGACCGCGAGCGGCTCGCGCAGGAAGCGGGGAAGCTCGGCGTTCGCCTGGTCCAGCGTCGCCGCTTCCGTGGCGGCGATGCCGCGCTCGACCCAGGCCGCTGCGCCGCTGATGACGAAGGCAAGCACTCCGCGCTCGCCGCCCAGCCGGCCGCGATCGAACACGAATTGCGACGGCCGGGTGGCGTCGGCGCGCAGGGCGATGAGCGGCTCGGGCAGGGTACAGCCGTCGCTGCGCGCGTAGACGGTGACGATCGGCTCGTAGCGCAGCGCGGCGGCGCGTGCCGCCCAACTGGCACCATGCGGCGCCGTGAGGCGAGCTGCCTCGACGGCGCTGGCGGCGACGATGACGCGGTGGGCAGGAACGTCGTCGATTCGCCAGGCCGGGCCGTCGCGATCGATGCGTTCGGCGCGATGGGCAAGGCGGATCGTCGCCCCCTTCCGCTCGAGCCAGGCGAGCGCGGGCGCGGGCAACACGCTGCCGAGGCCGACGCGCGGCAGCAGCAGGTCGGCCCCGCCCGGCTCGCTCGCCAGCGCGTCGCGCAGGACGCGCAGGAAGACGGCGCCGCTGGCCGCGGCGATCGGCGTGTTGAGCGCGGCGACGCAGAGCGGCTCGATGAACTCGCGCCGCACGGCGACCGGCAGGTCGGCCGCCAGATCGGCGACGGTCTCGCCCGGCATGGCCCGAAATCCGGCGCGGCGCCAGCGCGCGGCGACGCGCAGCAGGGCGAAACGCTCGCGCCACGACCAGCCGCCGCGACCGAGCACGGCACGGGCGAAGGCGGGGAGCGGCGCGCCGCTTCGCATGCGCAGGCCGCGCCCTTCGGCATCGACCAGCGTCAGCGGAGAGCGCAAGAACACCGCAGTTTCGGCGACGCCGATCTCGCCCAGCAGGCGCAGCGTCTCGCGATAGGCGCCGATGCAGATGTGGGCGCCGTTGTCGAGGACGCCGCCGTGCGAGACGACGTCGCGCGCCCGCCCGCCCGGTGCCGGCGCCATCTCGAGCAGCGTGACGCGGGCGCCGCCGCGGGTTGCCTCGATGGCGGCGGCGAGCCCGGCCCAGCCGGCGCCGACGACGGTGATCTCGCGGCGCGGCGTCACGCGGGACGGCGCGAGCTCATCGCCCGCGCCAGTTGGTCCGCATCGCGATCCAGAGCTTTCGAACCGGCGTCAACGAGATGCGCTGATGCAGCACGGCGAAGTCGTCCGCCTCGATCTCGCGCAGCAGGCTGCGGTAGATGTTGGCCATCATGAGCCCGGGCTTCTGCGCGGGGCGATCGGCATCGCCGAGGAGCGCCATCGCTTCGTCGTAGGTGCGATGCGCGCGCTCGGCCTGCAGTCGCATCAGGCCGGAGAAGCGATCGCTGTACTTGCGCTCGAGGATCTCGGCGGCCTTGACGTCGAACGCCTTCAGCTCGCTCATCGGCAGGTAGATGCGGCCGCGGCGCGCGTCGTCGCCGACGTCGCGGACGATGTTGGTGAGCTGCAGGGCCAGGCCGAGCCGGTGCGCGTAGTCGACGGTCGATTCCAGCGTGCGGCCGAAGATGTTGGCCGCGACCTCGCCGACGACGCCGGCGACGAGGTCGCAATAACGAGCGAGGCCGGGAAAATCGAGAAAGCGTGACTGGTCGAGGTCCATCTGGCAGCCGTCGATGACGGCGAGCAGGTGCCTCGGCTCGATACCGTACGCGGCGACGTGCGGCATCAGCGCGCGCATCGCCGGGTGGCTCGGGTTGCCCGAAAACGCCGCGCCGACCTCGCTGCGCCACCAGGCGAGCTTGGTCGCGGCGACGCCGGTGTCGGACACCTCGTCGGCGACATCGTCGACTTCGCGGCAGAAGGCGTAGAAGGCCGTGATCGCGGCGCGGCGGGGTGGCGTCAGGAACAGAAAGGCGTAATAGAAGCTCGATCCGCTGGCGGCCGCCTTTTCCTGCACGTACTGCTCGGGCGTCGTCACTTGGGCAACCCGGGTCGATCTGCGTGCGCCGAGGGTGGGCGCGGTCGACTCGCGGCGCCGGCACGCCGCATCGTCAGCGCGCGCCAGGCGAGCACCGGGGCGTCGCTCACGCCGATCGACGGCCGCGCGACCAGCGTGGCGCCACCGAGCCGGTCGATCTTCTCGAGCACGCGCAGCCCGCCCTGCACGACGAAGCGGAGCTCCCAGCCGGAACGACCGCCGATCGCGTGCACGAGCGGCGCGCCGGAGCCCATCAGCTCGCGCGCCCATGCGACCAGATCGGCGACCAGCGCGCGAACGCGCTCGCCGTCATGCCGCGCCAGGATCGCGTCGATGTCGACGCCGTGCCGGCGCGCATCGACCGCCGGCACGTAGACGCGGCCGCGCCCCGCGTCGACGCCGAGGTCCTGCCAGAAATTGGCGAGCTGGAGCGCGCTGCAGATCGCGTCCGACTGCGCCAGTGCGCCGGCATCGCCGATGCCGTACAGGTGCAGCAGCAGGCGGCCGATTGGGTTCGCCGAGCGGCGGCAGTAGTCAAGCAACTGGGCGCGGTCGGCGTAGCGGGTCTGGACAGCGTCCTGGGCGAAGGCATCGAGGAGATCAGCAAGCAAGGAGACAGGCAGGCGGTGCGCGTCGAGCGCCCGGGCGAGCGGAACGAACACCTCCGGCCAGCGCGACGACGGCTCCCGTCCGGCGGCAATGGCGTCGAGGTCGGCACCGAAGGCAGCGATGTCGGCGACGCGCTCCCCAGGGCTCGCGTCGCCTTCGTCGGCAATGTCGTCCGCCGTTCGCGCGAAGCGGTAGATGGCGACGATCGGCGCGCGCAGCCGGGGCGGGCTGAGCCAGGAGGCCACCGGGAAGTTCTCGTAGTGATCGACGCCCACCGGTCGGGATTCTCCATGCGGGCGTGATCGGCGACGGGGATGCGAAAACACGGCCCTCGTTGACGACCCTGGACTTGGCGCCGTATATTACTGACCGGTCAGTCAGTACCATCGGACGGTGATGAGAAGCCACTTCACGCTTGCCGCGAGCCTGCTCGGCACCGCTTTCGCACTCGCTGCCTGCTCCAAGCCCGAGCCGGCGCCCGAGCCACTGCGCGCGGTGAAGACGATCGTCGTCGAAGCGGCGAGCGCGGGCGGCAGCTTCGAGTATTCGGGGGAGATCCGGGCCCGGGTCGAATCGAAGCTGAGCTTCCGCGTTCCGGGCAAGGTCCTGGAGCGAAGTGTCGATTCCGGGGCGGTGGTCCGCGCAGGCCAGGTGCTCGCCCGGCTTGATGGCCGCGACCTTCGCCTCGGCCAGGACGTGGCGCTTGCCACTGTCGCGAGCGCCGAGGTCAACCTGCAGCAGGCGGAAGCCGACTTCAAGCGCTATCGCGACCTGCGCAACCAGGGCTTCATCAGCAGCGCCGAGCTCGAGCGGCGCGAGACCTCGCTCAAGGTCGCGAAAGCGCAGTGGAATCAGGCGCGTGCGCAGTCCGGCGTCCAAGGAAATCAGGCCGCCTATGCGGTGCTCGTCGCCGATGCGAGCGGAGTCGTCACCGGCGTCGAGGTCGAGCCGGGAATGGTCGTCGCGGCCGGGACGCCGGTGCTTCGGCTTGCCCACGACGGCCCGCGCGACGTCGTCTTCTCGGTGCCCGAGGACAAGGTGTCGGCAATGCAGGCGCTCGCCGCGCAGGGCGGCACGGTCGATGTCCGCGTCTGGGGAGCAGCCGGTGGCAAGGTCACGGCGCGCCTGCGCGAGGTCGCGGCGGCGGCCGAGCCGATGACGCGCACCTTTCTGGTCAAGGCCGACCTGTCCGGCAACGAGTTGCCCGCGCTTCGCCTCGGCCAGACGGCGACGGTGTCGGTGGCCGCGCCGAAGCGCGCCGGCGTCGCCCGCGTGCCGCTCTCGGCGCTGCGCGAGGACCATGGCAGAAGCACCGTCTGGGTCGTCGACCCGGCGACGATGACGGCGACCGTGCGCGAGGTGAAGGTCGGCGGCGCCGAAGGCAACGACGTCGTCGTCGCGGCCGGTCTGGGAACCGGTGACCGCGTCGTCACCGCCGGCGTCCACGTCCTGAGCCCGGGGCAGAAGGTGCGCCTCTACGCGGACCCGGACGCGCCGATGGCCGCGCTCGCGGCGGCGTCGGCAGCGGCGCGATGAGCGACGACGCTACTGCCCTGCCTGCCGCGGACGCCGCGATCGCTGCGCCGGCCGCGACCCCAGCG
>JBDSLQ010000133.1:0-8310 GCA_039916285.1 Caldimonas sp. | reverse complement strand
ATGGGCAAGGCGAGCTTCGCCACCGTGCAGGACGCGACCGGCCGGATCCAGCTGCGCGTCAGCGTCGACGCGATCGGTGCCGACGCCTACGCCGACTTCAGGCACTTCGACCTCGGCGACATCGTCGGCGCCGAGGGCACGCTCTTCAAGACCAAGACCGGCGAGCTGACCGTGAAGGTCGATCGCATGCGCCTGCTCACTAAGAGCCTGCGGCCGCTCCCCGACAAGTTCCACGGCATCGCCGACGCCGAGCAGAAGTACCGGCATCGCTACGAGGACCTCATCACCGACGACGCGGCGCGGGCGCGCTTCGTCGCTCGAAGCAAGACGCTGTCGTCGATTCGCCGCTTCATGGTCGAGCACGGCTTCATGGAGGTCGAGACGCCGATGCTGCATCCGATCCCGGGCGGCGCCAACGCCAGGCCGTTCGTGACCCACCACAACGCGCTCGACCAGCAGATGTTCCTGCGCATCGCGCCGGAGCTGTACCTGAAGCGCCTCATCGTCGGCGGCTTCGAGCGCGTGTTCGAGATCAACCGCAGCTTTCGCAACGAAGGCATCTCGGTGCGCCACAACCCCGAGTTCACGATGATGGAGTTCTACGCGGCGTACTGGAACCACCACGACCTGATGGACTTCACCGAGGAGGTCCTGCGCCACGCGGCGCGCGAGGCCGCCGGCTCGGCCAAGCTCGCCTACGCCGGCCGCGAGGTCGATCTCGACGCCCGCTTCGCGCGCATGACGGTACGCGAATCGCTCGTCCGGCACGCCGGCGTGAGCGACCCGGAGGCGGGCGACGCCGGCGTGCTGCGCGCCCGCATCGCGGCGAGCGGCGGTGCGCCGGCGCCCGCGCAATGGACCCTCGCCGAGCTGCAGTTCGGCCTGTTCGAAAGTGCGGTCGAGGCCGAGCTCTGGCAGCCGACCTTCATCGTCGACTACCCGGTCGAGGTGTCGCCGCTGGCGCGCGCCTCCGACAGCGACCCCACGATCACCGAGCGCTTCGAGCTTTTCATCACCGGCCGCGAGGTCGCCAATGGCTTCTCCGAGCTCAACGACGCCGAGGACCAGGCGGCGCGCTTTCGCGCCCAGGCGGTGAACAAGGAAGCCGGCGACGAGGAGGCGATGTACTACGACGCCGACTTCATCCGCGCCCTCGAGATCGGCATGCCGCCGACCGGCGGCTGCGGCATCGGCATCGACCGCCTGGTGATGCTGCTCACCGACTCGGCGAGCATCCGCGACGTCATCCTGTTCCCGTCGCTGCGCAACGAGGCCTGAGCCGAACCTTCCTCACGAAATGGGCGCATGACGGACCTCCAACGCTGGCTGCAAAACCTCGGTCTCCAGAAGTACGAGGAGATCCTGCGCAGCAACGATGTCGATCTCCTCATCGCGCTTGACCTCACCGAGCAGGATCTCGAGAAGCTCGGTCTGTCGCTCGGCCACAGGCGCAAATTCATCGCCGCCGCGGCCCAGTTGCGCGCGAGCGACGAGCCGGTCGCCGCACCGGCGCAGAACTCGCCGGCCGACAAGGACAAGACGCGCCTCGAACGGCGCCAGGTCACGATCGTGTTCAGCGACCTGGTCGGCTCGACCGCGCTGGCCAGCGGCCTCGATCCCGAAGACATGGGCCAACTTCTACGCGACTATCGCGGCATTTGTTCAGCCGTGGTGGGACGTTACGACGGCCATGTCGCCCAGTTCCTGGGCGACGGCATCCTGGCCTATTTCGGTTATCCGAAGGCACTCGAGCACGCCGCCGAGCGCGCGGTGCGCGCCGGGCTCGAAATCGTCGCCGAGGTCGGCCGTCTCGGGCGCCCCGACGGCAGGCCGCTCGAATGCCGCGTCGGCATCGCCACGGGGCTGGTGGCTGCGGGAACCACCGGCACGGAAGGCGAGCAGACGGTGGTCGGCGAGACGCCGAATCTGGCCGCGCGCCTGCAGGCACTGGCCGCACCCGGCGAAGTGCTCGTCGCCGCCTCGACTCACCGGCTCACTGGCGATTTCTTCGAATACAGCTACGCCGGCGAACACGCGGCGAAGGGATTCGACGCGCCTGTGCCGGCGTGGCGCGCGATCGTCGCCGGCGCCGCCGAAAGCCGCTTCATCGCTGCGCGCGCGGCGGTCGCCGCGCCCGTTGTCGGCCGCGAGCGCGAGCTCGCGTTGCTCGGCGACGCCTGGCAGCGCGCCGTCCAGGGCAACGGCCATATGGTGGTGGTCTCGGGCGAGGCCGGGATGGGCAAGTCGCGGCTTCTCGAAGCGCTCGTCGAGCGGGTTCGCGACCAACCGCACCGCCTGCTGCGCGCGCAATGTTCCCCGTACCACACCAGCAGCGTGCTGTACCCGTTCGTGCAGCTGCTGCGCCACCGGCTCGACCTGAGGCGCGAACTGACTGACGCCGAGAATCTCGCCCGCATCGAGCGCGTGCTCGAACGCATCGATCGGGCGTCGCGCCAGGCGACCTTGCTGATGGCCGAGCTGCTCGAGTTGCGCACCGAGGACGCGCTGTCGCAGGCCGAGATGACGGCCGAGCAGCGCAAGGGCGCGACGCTCGATCTCCTCGAGGCGTTTCTCGTCTCGCCGCTCGAGGGCGCGACGGTCCTCCTCCTCGTCGAGGACGCGCACTGGAGCGACCCGAGTACGCTAGCCCTGATCGAGCGCTTGCTGCGCAGGATAGAGCGCGACCAGGCTCTGGTCGTCGTCACCCAGCGCCCTGACATGAAGCCCGCGTGGGCGGCGCTGCCGCAGGCGACATCGCTGCGCTGCAAGCAGCTCGGGCGTGAGCACTGCGCAGCGCTCGTTCGCCATGTCGCCGGCCGCACGGCGATAGCCGCGACGATCATCGGTGAGATCACCGACCGCAGCGACGGCGTGCCGCTCTTTGTCGAGGAGCTGACCAAGGCGGTGCTCGAAATGCAGTCCGCAGAATCCGGATCGGTGCCGACGACGCTGCAGGATTCGCTGATGGCACGACTCGACCGCCTCGGCGGCGCCAAGGAGATTGCGCAGACGGCTTCGATCATCGGTCGCCACTTCTCGCACGACATGCTGGCGACGATCACCGGGACCGGCGAAGCCGAACTGAAGGCGGGCCTCGAGCGGCTGCACGAATCCGGGCTGGTGTTCGCCACGAGCTCCGAGTCCGAGCGTTCCTACAGCTTCAACCACGCCCTCGTCCAGGAGGCGGCTTATGCGAGCTTGTCGCGTCAACGCCGTCGGACGCTGCACGCGAAAGCCGCGCGCGCCATGGAGGCGGCGCTCGCCGCGGGCGACGCGAGCGAGCTCGCCGTCGTTGCCCACCACTACGGCCGGGCCGACGAGCCGGAAAAGTCGTTCGAGTTCTGGGTGCGCGCCGCCGACCGTGCAAGTCAGCTCCTGGCGTTTTCCGAAGCCGTCGCCGATTTCGGCGCCGCGCTCGGCGAGGCGGGGCGAATCGCCGATCCCGACAAGCGCGCGCGGCTTGAGCTCGACGCCCACCTGAAGCTCAGCGCCACCCTCGTCCACCAGAAGGGCGCGGCGAGCAACGAGGTCGAACCGGCCCACCAGGAGGCCTACCGCCTCGCGAAGCAGTTGAACGCCGGCCCGCAGCTGTTCCAGGCCACCTGGGGTCTGTATGTGAACGCTGCGCGCAACCGCCGATTCGACCAGGCCAAGCTGTGGGGCGACGAGCTGCTCGCGCTCAGCGAAGAGCTCGGCGACGACGACCTCAAGTTCGAGGCGCTGCACCATCGCTGGGGTTTCGCCTATTTCACCGGCCAGATCCCGGAAACGCTGGCGCACACCGAGCGGGGCACGCGGCTCTACGAGCCGGCGCGCCACCACCGCTTTTCCTACACCTTCGCGGGGCACGACCCTGGCGTCTGCGCGTACTGCGTGCATGCGATCGCGCTCGGGGTCGCGGGAGACGCCGACAAGATCAAGCCGGGGCTCGATGTCGCCCTCGCCCTCTCGGATCAACTGCAGCACCCGCTGACGCTCGTGTTCGCGCATGCGTTCGTCTGCGCTGCGCTGCATTTCACGCGCGACGCTGTCGCCAGCGAGGCCGCGGCGAGCCAACTGGTGCACGACGCGACCAAGTACGACCTGCCGCTGTACCGCTCCACCGGCGCTTTCTGGCTCGGCGTCACGGAGGCGATGAACGGGGATCCGAAGGCCGGGCTGCGGCGGATGGAGCCGGCGTTCGAACCCGCGCAAGCCCTCGGCCACTTTGGGTCGCTGTCTGGAGCCGTCATGGCCGATTCGCTGGCGCGCGCCGGTCGTGCGCGCGACGCGTTGGCGCTGATCGCCCGCCTGCACGGCGAAGTGAGCGACCCGCACACCGGCTTGTTCGTCTCGGAGCTGTGGCGTCTCCACGGCGAGATCACCGCGACGTTGGGTGATGGCGATGCGGCCGAGGCGGAGCGAAGCTTGCGGACCGCGCTGCGCATCGCCCGCGTGCAGGGAGCGGCGCTGCTGCAATCGCGGGCGGGCATCGGCCTCGCCCGCCATCTCGGGGAGCGTGGACGCCGAGAGGAGGCGAGGCAAGCTCTCGCCGAAGCGGAAGTCGATTCGCTCGCCGACCGCGCGACACCCGAGGTCGCCGCGGCTGAGAGACTTCACCAGGAATTGGCGTGAGCGCGCCGCTTACGGGTTCTTGAACTCTCGCTTTCGCTTGGCGAGGAACGTTGCCGTCCCTTCGCTCTTTTTGTCGGCGGCGAACGAATGGAAGAGGAGGCGCTCGCAGGCGATGCGGTCGGCGAGCGGCGCCTCGAAGGCGCGATTCACAGCCTCCGAGGCCTGACGGCGCGCACCGTCAGGGCAGCCGGTAGCTCAGGCGGCGGCCGCCGTCGACGACGGCGTCGAGGCCGATCCAGTCGCCGTCGGCCGAATACCAGACGTCGACCGGCCGCGCCGCGCCGGAAACCCGCAGGCCGACCGCCGCCATCGGCCGGCCACGCACCTCGACCCGCGCCTCGGGCAGGCGACCGACCTGAACCGGTTCGACCTTGCCGGTCTGCGCGTTGAGCAGGCGTGTCTGCGTGCGCAGCGCCGGGTGCCAATAGGCAAAGCTCATCATGCAACCCTCCGCCGCCTGCGCGCCGGGCGTTCCGTCGACCGCATCTCGATCACCCGGCGACTGCCAGCGGACCTTGCTGGTCTTGCCGTCGTCGTCGGTCAACGCCGTGAGCGAGACGAGACAGCCGCCACGCCACGATTCGTTCGCCCGATGACGGTAGCGGTAAGCGTTGATGCCGAAGAAGGTGACGTCGAAGCGCGCTTCGCTGCTGACCCGCATCTCGCCTGCGAGCGTTCGCACCTCGAAGCGGTGCTCGCCGATCGGCTTGCCGTCGAGGAGGACGCGAAACGTCCACTCTCCTTCCTCCGGCGCGCCGGCGGCGGCGGCCGGCGCCGGCGCGATCGCCAGCATCGCCAGCGCCATCGCGCCGAGCGCGCCACGCCCGGGATGGCGAACGGCGGTGGCGCGGCTCAAGACGCGGCAGGCGACGCGGCGAAGCCGTCGAGCCTGTTCGAGAGCGCCATCAGCAAGGGCATCAGCACGGCCCATGTGAGGGCGAGCGTGACGAGTGCGGGCGTCGCATCGACGAAGCGCGCGCCGCCGAGACGGACGCCGGCGACGAAGGACGCCGGTCCGAAGACCGCGCCGAGGAGAGCGGCCAGCGCCGGGCGTCGCTTGAGCCATCGCAGGGTCACGTTGGGCGCCGTCGCGAGCAGCGCCCAGAGCGCGACGATCCAGTACGGCGCGAGCCAGGCGACGGGCTGGCCCGACGGATAGACGATGTGTCCCTGCAGCGCGACCGCGCTCTCGCTGAGAAAGCCGACGGCCACGACGATGGCGACGAACGCCAGCTCGTCGCGCCGCCGCGCCGCGCCGGCGATGTGCACGGCAACGGCGGCCAGCACGCACGCCGTGCCGAGCGCAGGCCACCGGTACGCCGCACCCAGGACGGCCGCGAACCAGGCAAGCTGGAAGAGAACGAGATTGAGGAGGACGATGGTTCGCTTCGGCCCGCCCGCGCCGCGGCGCGATGCCGCGTCGGCAGCGACCCTGGTCGTGTCCGCGGAAGTCGCCATCCCGATCACCGTTGTTTCGTACTCGCTCTTACGCAGCCGGGACCGGGTTGGATTCCAACGCACCGAGGCCGTCACGGGGGGCCCTCAGAGGCCGGGCATGAAGGGCAGGTCCGTGCTGCCCACGTCGAGGTCCAACTGCGCGAGCAGCGTCGTGACCTGACCGCGGTGATGCGCCTGGTGGTTGAAGAGATGGGCGACGAGCAGCCAGTGCGGCCGCGTGCGCGTTGCGCCGTCCACCTTGCTCGTGTAGGTCAGCGGCGCGTCGAGCCACTCCGGCGTCAGCGTCGCCGCCCAGGCGATGAGTCGGGCGTCGAGCGTTTCGCGCTCGGCGCGCAGCGCCGTGAAGCCGCCGAACAGATCGGCGCCGAGCTCGGGAACGATCGCCGGCTCGCCGGTGAAGCGGGCCAGGAAGGCGATGTCGGCGTAGGCGATGTGGTTGAGCGTCGCGTAGACCGAGCCGAAGAAGGCGCCACGATCGGCGCGCAATTCATCCTCGGCAATCGTGGCGCACAACGCGAACAGGCGCGAGTTCATCCATTCGTTGTAGCGCGCCATCGTCACGCAGTAGCCGCTCGTGATCATCGCGTTGCGAGCCTCGTCTTGTCGTCAGCGACTCTTGAACTCGGGCTTGCGCTTGGCCAGGAACGCGGCCATGCCCTCGTCCTTGTCCGCGCTCGCGAACAGCGAATGGAAGAGGTGGCGCTCGAAGGCGATGCCGTCGCTGAGCGGCATCTCGAAAGCCCGGTTGACGGCCTCCTTGGCCATCCGCACGCTCAGGCCGCCGAAGCCGCAGATCGTCTCGGCCGCGGCCAGCGCGACGGCGAGCAGCTCCGCGGCCGGAACGACGCGCGAAACGAGACCGGCGCGCTCGGCCTCGGCCGCGTCCATCATGCGGGCGGTCAGGATGAGATCCATCGCCTTCGCCTTGCCGACGGCGCGCGGCAGCCGCTGCGTGCCGCCTGCGCCCGGAATGATGCCGAGCCTGATCTCGGGCTGGCCGAACTTCGCGCTCTCGGCGGCGATAACGATGTCGCACATCATCGCGACCTCGCAGCCGCCGCCGAGCGCGAAGCCGGCGACCGCCGCGATCACCGGCTTCTTCACCTGCCGCATCGTCTCCCAGTTGCGGCTGATGAGACCTTTCGTGTAGGCGTCGACGAAGCCGTACGGCGCCATCGCCTGGATGTCGGCGCCGGCGGCGAACGCCTTGTCGCCGCCGGTCAGGACGATGCAGCCGATCGCATCGTCGCCGTCGAAGGCGAGCAGCGCCGCGCCGAGCTCGTCCATCAGCGTGTCGTTGAGCGCGTTGAGCTGCTTCGGCCGGTTCAGCGTGATCAGGCCGATGCGGCGCGAGCCGGCGCCGCGCACTTCGGTGAGGATGCATTCGTGGTTCATCGCGTTTTCTCCTTCGGGTCGGGGGTGGCGGCGGCGGCGGCAGGTGCCGCCATCTCTGGCTTGGCGTCGATCATGAGGTCGATGAAGTTCGCCGCGTCCTGCTCGATGCGGATTCGCACCGGCAAATAGCGAAGCGTCGGTGCGATCCACAGCTCCGCGGTCAGCTCGCTCTGCCGCCGCGCCGGCCGGGGCCGCGGCTTCAGATGGAACGAGGCGAGCGAGCCGAGCGGCGTCTGCAGGGTCTGCGCCTCGACCACCTCGTAGACATAGCTGTCCATGGCGCGCGGCAGCGCCAGCGGGAAGGCGACCGCGCCGCCGACGCGAAGCAGCTCGGGTCGGGTCGAGAACACGTAGGTGAGCTGGATGAACTGGCTCGCCGTGTCCTGAACTCCCTCCAGGCGCTCGCGCCGCTGACCGTTGGCAAGGACCACGGCATCGGCCTCGAAGACGACGCTCATGCGGCGCCGGTCGCGCAGGACGACCTGCGTGTCCTCGTCGTAGCGCCCCGGCACGAGGCCGCTCGCGGCGATGCGGCCTTCGCTCGTCATGCGCCGCGTGATGAGCGGCGCGAACGCCGGGCCGATGACGAGATCGAGGTTGACTTGGTAGCGGTCGTCGACGCGGATCCACTCGACCTGCGCGGTGCCGCTCACCTCGCCCCGGTAGTTGCCGGTGAGCACGTAGCTGATGCGGGTCGACGGCGGCCACTCGAACGGCGCGGCGCCCGGGGTGCTGCTCGCGGCCCCCGCGGCAGCGAGCGGCGTCGGCGCGTCGCTCGCGGCGGGTGCGGAGGCGAGCGGCGCTGCGTCCACGCTGTCGCGCGCCGGCTCGCTCGCGGCCGCC
>JBDSLQ010000132.1:0-2859 GCA_039916285.1 Caldimonas sp. | reverse complement strand
GGCCGAGCGCCTCGGCCGCGCTCTCGTCGGCGACCGCGCCGGCGTTGCGCGCGCGCAGGAGCGGCGCGCTTCGTTCGCACGGATGGCCGACTGCCGCATCGAGCTCGAGCGTCTCGCCTCGCCAGGCGGCGTGGGCGGCGAGCGGCATGCTGCAGCTGCCGCCCAGGGCGCGCGACACCGCCCGCTCGGCGGCGACGGCGAGCCGGGTGCGGCGATCGCTCAACGACTGCAGCAACGCGATCAGCGCCGCGTCGTCGGCGCGCGTTTCGATGGCGAGCGCGCCCTGGCCGGCGCACGGCAGCATCTCGGCCGGGGCGAAGCGGGCGCGGATGCGGTCGACGAGACCGAGCCGGACCAGCCCGGCGGCGGCGAGGACGATGGCGTCGTAGCCGCCCTCGTCGAGCTTCCTCAGGCGGGTGTCGAGGTTGCCGCGCAGCGGCTCGACGCGCAGGTCGGGGCGCAGCGCCGCGATCTGGACGACGCGGCGCAGGCTCGACGTGCCGACGACCGCGCCTTGCGGCAAATCGGCGAGCTCGGCGTAGCGGTTCGAGACCCAGGCGTCGCGCGCATCCTCGCGCTCGAGCACGGCGGCGAGCGCGAACCCGGCCGGCAGGTCCATCGGCACGTCCTTCAAGGAGTGCACGGCGATGTCGGCGCGCCGGTCGGCGAGCGCGGTCTCGAGCTCCTTGACGAACAGGCCCTTGCCGCCGACCTTGGAGAGCGAGCGATCGAGGATCTGGTCGCCGCGCGTCGTCATCGGCAGCAGCGTCACCTCGATGCCGCCGTTGCGCATCAGCAGCGCCTTGACATGTTCCGCCTGCCACAGCGCGAGACGGCTCTCGCGCGTGGCGATGACGATGGGCTTGGCCATGCGAACGATCCTAGCAGGCACGTCTCCTGCATCATCGCGGCCATGACGACGAAGCGACAGCTCGACGCCCGGCGCGCGGCGGAGAAGAACCAGCCCCTCGTCGACGACATCCGCCTGCTCGGCCGCATCCTCGGCGACGTGATCCGCGAGCAGGAAGGCAAGCCCGCCTTCGAGCGCGTCGAGCGCGTCCGCCAGCTCGCCGTCGCCTACCGCCTGAAGCGCGACAAGGGCGCCGGCCGTGCCCTCGACCGCCTGCTGATGAGCCTGAGCGGCGACCACACGGTCAGCGTGATCCGCGCCTTCAGCTACTTCTCGCACCTCGCCAACATCGCCGAAGACCGCCACCATCTGCGCCGTCGTGCCGTCCATGACGCCCAAGGCCACCTGCAGGACGGGTCGCTGGCGATGACTTTCGAGCGGCTGGCCCGGCGCGGCATCGGCGCCGCGGAGATCGTGGAGACGCTGAACCGGGCCTACATCTCACCGGTGCTGACGGCGCATCCGACCGAAGTGCAGAGGAAGAGCATCCTCGACGCCGAGCGCGCGATCGCCGAGCTGCTCGCAGCGCGCGCGCCGGCGGCCGGCGCGCGCGAGCTCGCCGGCAACGAGGCGCTGCTGCGCGCACGCGTCACCCAGCTCTGGCAGACGCGGATGCTGCGCACCGCCAAGCTGAGCGTCGACGACGAGATCGAGAACGCGCTGAGCTACTACCGCGCGACCTTTCTGGCCCAGATCCCCCTCCTCTATCGCGACGTCGAGGAGGCACTGCCGGGCCACCCGATCGCGAGCTTCTTCCGCATGGGCAACTGGATCGGCGGCGACCGCGACGGCAACCCGTTCGTCGATGCCGGCACCCTGCATGCCGCATTCGCGAAGCAAAGCGAGACCGCGCTGCGTCACTACCTGACGCAGGTCCACGAGCTCGGCGCCGAGCTCTCGAACTCCGCGACCCTGCAGCCGGTGACGGTGGCGATGCAGCGCCTCGCCGACGCCTCGGGCGACACCAGCGCGCATCGCGAGGACGAGCCGTACCGGCGCGCGTTGATCGGCGTCTATGCACGCCTCGCAGCGACGCTGCACGCGCTGACCGGTACCGAGGCGCTGCGCCACGCCGTCGCACCGCGCGACCCGTATTCGTCGGCGCGCGACTTCCTCGCCGACCTGCGCACGATCGAGGCGTCGCTCGCCGGACATCACGCCGAGGCGCTGATCGGCCCGCGGCTGGCGCCGCTGATCCGTGCCGCCGAAGTGTTCGGCTTTCATCTCGCGACGGTCGATCTGCGCCAGGGCTCCGACAAGCACGAGGCCGTCGTCGCCGAGCTGCTCGCGGTGGCCCGGCTCGAAAGCGATTACCCGGCGCTTGACGAGGCGGCGCGGCGGCATGTCCTGCTCGGCGTGCTCGCCGATGCGCGGCCGCTGCGCGTCGTCGAGAGCGCGCGCGCCGAGGCGTACAGCGAAGCGAGCCTGAAGGAGCTGGCGATCTTCGAGGCCGCCGCCGGGATGCTGCGCCGCTACGGCCCGGACGCGCTGCGTCACTGCATCATCTCGCACACCGAGAGCGTCAGCGACCTGCTCGAGGTGCTCGTCCTCCTCAAGGAGGCGGGCCTCGTTCGCGGTACGCTCGACGACGGCGCCGTCACGGCGCTCATCGTCTCGCCGCTGTTCGAGACGATCGGCGACCTGCGCGGCGCGGCCGCGATCATGCGCGAGTACTACGCCCTGCCCGGCATCGCCGAGATGATGCAGCGCTCGGGCGCCGAGCAGGACGTGATGATCGGCTACAGCGACAGCAACAAGGATGGCGGCGCGTTCACGAGCAACTGGGAGCTCTACTGCACCGAGATCGCGCTCGTCGCGCTGTTCGCCGAGCTCGGCCGCTCGCACGGCATCACGCTGCGCCTCTTCCACGGCCGCGGCGGCACCGTCGGCCGCGGCGGCGGGCCGAGCTATCAGGCGATCCTGGCGCAGCCGCCCGGCACCGTGAACGC
>JBDSLQ010000131.1:0-11152 GCA_039916285.1 Caldimonas sp. | reverse complement strand
GCCGCAACGTGGTGCTCGAGCGCTCCTTCGGCGGCCCGACGGTCACCAAGGACGGGGTCTCGGTCGCCAAGGAGATCGAGCTCAAGGACAAGCTCCAGAACATGGGCGCGCAGATGGTCAAGGAAGTCGCTTCCAAGACCAGCGACATCGCCGGTGACGGCACGACGACGGCGACGGTGCTCGCCCAGGCGATCGTCCGCGAAGGCATGAAGTACGTCGCCGCGGGCATGAACCCGATGGACCTGAAGCGCGGCATCGACAAGGCCGTCACGGCGCTCGTCGAAGAGCTGAAGAAGCAATCGAAGCCGACGACGACCTCGAAGGAAATCGCTCAGGTCGGCACGATCTCGGCGAACAGCGACGAGGAAGTCGGCAAGATCATCGCCGACGCGATGGACAAGGTCGGCAAGGAAGGCGTCATCACCGTCGAAGACGGCAAGTCGCTCGCTTCCGAGCTCGAAGTGGTCGAGGGGATGCAGTTCGATCGCGGTTATCTCTCGCCGTACTTCATCAACAACCCCGACAAGCAGACCGCGGCGCTCGACAACCCGTTCGTGCTGCTGTTCGACAAGAAGATCAGCAACATCCGCGATCTGCTGCCCACGCTCGAGCAGGTCGCCAAGTCGGGCCGCCCGCTCCTGATCGTCGCCGAGGAAGTCGAAGGCGAGGCTCTGGCGACCCTGGTCGTCAACACGCTGCGCGGCATCCTCAAGGTCGTCGCCGTCAAGGCGCCGGGCTTCGGTGACCGCAGAAAGGCGATGCTCGAGGACATCGCCATCCTGACCGGTGGCAAGGTGATCGCCGAGGAAGTCGGCCTGACGCTCGAGAAGGTGCAGCTCGCCGACCTCGGCCAGGCCAAGCGCGTCGAAGTGGGCAAGGAAAACACGACCATCATCGACGGCGCCGGCGCCACGGCCGACATCGAGTCGCGCGTCAAGCAGGTCCGCGTCCAGATCGAGGAAGCGACCAGCGACTACGACAAGGAAAAGCTCCAGGAACGCGTGGCCAAGCTGGCCGGCGGCGTGGCGCTGATCAAGGTCGGTGCCGCGACCGAGACCGAGATGAAGGAAAAGAAGGCGCGTGTCGAAGACGCGCTGCACGCGACCCGTGCGGCGGTGGAAGAAGGCATCGTCGCCGGTGGCGGCGTTGCGTTCCTGCGCGCCAAGCAGTCGGTCGGCCCGATCAAGGGCGACAACCCCGACCAAGACGCCGGCATCAAGCTGATCATGCGCGCCATCGAGGAGCCGATCCGGATCATCGTCCAGAACGCCGGCGACGAGCCGAGTGTGGTCGTCGCTGCCGTGCTCGCCGGCAAGGGCAACTATGGCTTCAATGCCCAGAACGGCCAGTATGGCGACATGATCGAGATGGGCATCCTCGACCCGACCAAGGTCACTCGCACCGCGCTCCAGAACGCGGCCTCGGTCGCTTCGCTGATGCTGACGACCGAAGCCATGATCTCCGAGGCGCCGAAGGAAGAGTCCGGCGCCGGCGGTGGCGGCATGGGCGGCGGCATGGGCGGTATGGGTGGCATGGGCGGGATGGACATGTAGCACTTCGGCTCGGATCGTCCGATCCGACCGCGACAAGGGGCTGCTTCGGCAGCCCTTTGTCATTTCGGCATCCGTCACGAGGCGTCAGGCGAACGACTTCCGCGCACGGACCGCGCGAGATAATCGAACCGGCTCGAACTCCATTCGCATGGCGATCGCCCCGATCCTTCAACGTTTCATCGACGACGAGCTGACCCTGGCGCCGGCGCTGCTCGCGCGCGTCGTCGCCGGCACGGCGCAGTTGCTCGGCCCTTCGAATGAAGCGGCGAGCGGCGGCGAGCGCATTCACTACGCCGACATCCTCGTTGCACTGCAGAGGAACGCCGCGCTCTTCGAGAAGACCTTCATCGACGCGCTGCGCCGGCAGGTCGCCGAGGATCTTGCGGACCCACGCGACCCGCCGCAAGGCGAGGCCAAGGTCAGCAGCATGAGCCTAGAGCTCATGGACGAATCGCGCGTCGAGGTCGACATCGAGATCTCGCGCGCCATGCAGTTGATCGACAGCACCGCCGAGTGGGAGCTGCGCGAGCTGCAGACCTTCACGTCGACGCTGGTCGGTCAGAGCCACGTCAGCGCGGAGACGAATCCGTTTCGACCCCTCGTCTACGCGACGGCACTCTGGGAAGCGGCATGCGCGATCGTCGCTTCCCAGATCCAGCGCGGCATCGTCCTGCGTACCGCCGCCGGCGTCGCCGCCGGCCTGCTGAAAAACGCCGCCGCGGCCGCGTCGACCCGCCTCGAATCGCAGGGCGTCGAGCCGGGCGTGTATCGCACCGTGGTGCTGCCTTTAGGCGCGAGCTTCGGCCGGCCGGCCTCTGAACCGCCACGACAGGGCGCGCTGAGTGGGCTTCTCGCCAGCATGCCGCAGACCGAATCACGGGCAGGCGACGGCGACGACGACACGGCACCCGGGCCGGGCGACGCTGCCGGCCGTGCGGGCCGTGGCCAAGTCGCCACGCGCCGCAGCCCCGAGCTCGAGCAGGCGCTGCTGCGGCTCGACGAGCTTCTCCGCCACCCGCCGCTCGAAACCTCGCGCTCCGGGCGCACGACGCCGGCGCAACGCATCGAGCAGCATCGCACCGCCGTCCTCGCCAGCGCGAGCGAGCCGGTCGATCGGCAGGTCATCGAGCTCGTCACGCGATTGTTCGAGTCGCTGCTCGCGGATTCCTCGCTGCCGGGCGCATTTCGCCCGGTGATCTCGCGCATGCAGGTCGCGGCGTTGCGCCTTTGCCTGGGCGAGCACGCGGTGCTCGATTCGTTCGAGCATCCGCTCTGGCGCCTGCTCGACCGCCTTGGCGAGACAAGCCAGGGCTACTCACGCAGCGAGGATCCGCGCCTGTCAAGCTTCCTCGCCTTCGCCGCCGCCGTCGCCGAGGAGATGGCGGGCGGCGCGGCCCCCGACAGCGCGCTCTTCCGGCGCGGCCTGAACCGGATCGATGGCTTTCTCTCCGAGCAGCTGCAGAGCCAGTTGCGCGCCGCTCACGGCGACATCGACGCTCTGCAGATCGCCGAGCGTCGTGAAGTCCTGCAACAGCACCTGACGCGGCGGATCACCGACCAGATGGTTGCGGTGCGCACGTCGCCGACGATCCGCCGGTTCGTCACCGGCGCCTGGGCGCGCGTCATCGCCGACGACATGCTGCGCCATGGCGAGCAGTCCGAGGCGACGATGAGCGCGCTCAAGACGGTCGACGACCTGCTCTGGAGCGTGAAGATCCCCGACCACCCGCAGAGCCGGCAGCGGCTCATCGCGCTGCTGCCCGGGCTGTTGCAACGGATCCGGGTCGGCATGGAAGGGATCGCCTTGCCGGCGGCCGAACAGCAGGCGGTGCTCGACGAGCTGATGGCGATCCACACCGAGGCGCTGCGCCCCGGCGCGCGCGGGGCCGGCGGCGGCGGCGGTGCACTGACGCCGGAGGAGATCGTGCAGCGTATGCGCGACGAGGTGGTTCCGGAATCGGCGCCGGTCCGCAGCTTCAGCGATTCCGTGATCGACCTGTCGTCGATGGAGACGGTGCCCGTCGAGCATCTGCCTTCGGGCAGCGGCGGCGGCGGCGGCGACGACGATCCTTCCAGGCGGATCGAGGCGCTCCGCGTCGGCGACCGCCAGCGCATCTTTCTGCACGGGCGCTGGGGCCGGGTCCAGCTGCTCTGGCGCAGCGACCGCAGCCTCTTGTTCCTGTTCGCCGGCGAATCGCCGTCGCGAACCCATTCGATCACGCGCCATGCGCTCGAGCGGCTCAGCTCGGCCGGGCTCGTTCAGCCCATCGAAGCGAAGCCGCTGGTCCAGCGCGCGGTCGACAGGATGATGCGCGACATCTCTCCGCGCAGCTAACCCTGCGAGACCGCGTCCGGCGCGCGCCGACACTCAGCAGGCCAGCGCGCGCTCGATCTCGGCGGCGACGAACGCGGGCCGCTCGTGGACGATCCAGTGGGTGGCGCCGGGAACCCGGACCACGCGCAGGTCGGGAACGTACGCTTCCAGACCGTCGAGCAGGGCAACCGGCAAGGCGCTGTCCTCCTCAGCCCAGATCACGAGCGTCGGCACGTGCGAGGTGAGCGACGACGGCGCGAACTCGATCTTCATCACCGGATCGTCCAGACCGAGCGGCGGCCTGAGCGGCGAGGCGCGGTAGTAATTGCAGCCACCGCGCAAGCTCGTCTTCCAGACCGTGCGATAGCGGTCGCGAACCTCGTCGGTCAGCCAGCCACCGCCTTTGCGTTCCGGATCCGCGGCGCCCATGCTGGTGAAGAAGGGCCAAAGCCGGGCGAAGTCGTTCTCGCTCAGCAGCGCCTCGGCGTCGGGACGGCAGAGGAAGTTCATGTAGGCGCTCGCCGCCTGCTGCGCCGGGTTGCTGCGCAGCTCGCGCAGGAAGGTGGCGGGGTGCGGCGAGTTGATGATGATCAGGCGCCCGATCGCCTCGGGCCGCTGCGCCGCCAGACCCCAGGCGAGCGCGCCGCCCCAGTCGTGCGCGACCAGCGCGGCAAGCTCGCCGCCGAGCGAATCGATGAGCGACGAGATGTCGCCGACGAGGTGCTTGACGCGGTACGCCTCGACGCCTGGCGGCGCCGACGAGTGTTCGTACCCGCGCAGGTTCGGCGCGATGCAGCGAAAGCGATCGGAGAAATGCTCGAGCATCTCGTCCCACACGAACGCCGCCTCGGGAAATCCATGCAGGAAGACGAGAACCGGCGCGCCGCGCCGGCCGGCCGTGCGACAACTCAGGTCGATGCCGTTGCCGAGCGTGATCGTGCAGGTCTCGATCATGCCGGGCTCCGGTGCGCCCACGCGTAGAGCACGCGCGCCGCGTCCTCGACACCGGCGCGGCTGAGCGATGAGAACGGCGTGAGCGACACGTCGCTTTCGTCGGAGACGACCTCGCCGAGCACGTCGCTCGCGGCCTGCAGCGCGGCGGCGATCTGCTGCCGGTTCAGCTTGTCGACCTTGGTCAGCAGGGCCAGCAGCTTGACCGAGCCGTTGGCGAGCCGAGGCGCGACGAAGTCGAGCAGCTTGCGGTCGATGTCGGTGAAGCCAAGGCGCGAGTCGACCAGCACGACGATCGCGCTCAGGCTGCGCCGCACCGCCAGGTACTGGGCCATCACTTCCTGCCAGCGCAGCTTGGCGTTGCGCTCGACGGCGGCGTAGCCGTAGCCGGGGAGGTCGGCGAAGAGCGAGTCAGCCTCCAGCTTCGGGCCGAGCTCAAAGAGGTTGATGTGCTGTGTTCGCCCTGGCGTCTTCGATGCGAAAGCCAAGCGCTTCTGCTGCGTCAGGACGTTGATCGCTGTCGACTTGCCGGCGTTGGAACGGCCCACGAAGGCGATCTCCGGCAGCTCCGTGACGGGCAGCTCGTTGAGCGCGCTGGCCGTCGTGAGAAAACGTGCCGTGTGGGTCCAGGCGAGCGCCCGGCGTGCATCGGCGGCGTCCTGTCGTGCCGCTTCCGATCGCCCTGCAGAGGTCGGCATGGAGGTGCTCGTCATGTCGTGAAGGGCTCATTGTAAAATCGCTGGCTTTGGCACGAGAACCTGGCGCCTCATGAAGCCCGCATCGCGTTTGCTCACTTCGCTGGCCCTCGCCTTGGCGGCCGGCGCGCCGCACGCCGCCGAGACCGCAGCAAGCGCGCCGGAGCCGGCCAAGGGCGCAGTCCTCTCGACCGCGGTGTGTGCGGCCTGCCACACCAATGACGGGTCGCGCGGCACCGCCGCGAACCCCATCATCCAGGGGCAGCACCCGGATTACCTCGTCAAGCAGCTGGCCGAATTCAAGGCCTGCAAGCGCGACAACGCGGTCATGAAGGCAATGGCAGCGCCCCTGAGCGAGGCCGACATGAAGAACGTCGCCGCGTTCTACGCGAGCAAGCAGCCCAAGCCGGGGTTCGCCAAGAACAAGGATCTCGCTTCCCTCGGCGAGAAGATCTACCGGGGCGGCATCGGCGATCGCAGCATCCCGGCGTGTTCCGGATGCCACGGCCCTAGCGGCTCCGGCATCCCTGCGCAGTACCCTCGGCTGGCTGGCCAGCATGCCGACTACGTCGAGGCCCAGCTGGTCGCGTTTCGTGGCGGCACCCGGCGCAACAACCCGGCCATGGCGACGATCGCAGCGAAGCTGAACGACCGCGAGATCAAGGCCGTCGCCGACTACGTCGCCGGCTTGCGCTGATCGGCGGCGCCGGTAGGCGCTGCCGCCTCCGGCTTGAGCAACAGGACGTCGATCCCGTAGAGCCTGGCAAGCGCCGCCAGCTTGGCCGGAACATTGCGCACGACGAAGGCGCGACCCCAGGCGACCGCGAGACGCTCGATCTCGAGCAGCACAGCCAGCGCGGCCGAATCGAGCTGCTGCAGCGAGCCGGCCTCTACGATCACCGGAACGTCGCTGCCTTCGCTCTGCAGTGCCTGCTGCAGCATGCGCAGCGTCACCCGCGCCTCGCGCGAGGTGAGCGTCGCCGGCAGGAGCAGCATCAGCTCTTCGCGCTGGCGGCCGACTTGTTGCGCTCGGCCAGCTTGGCGATGAGGCTGTCGATGCCGTTGGCGCCGATCTCCTGCGCGAAGCTGTTGCGGTAGTTCTCGACCAGCCAGACGCCAAGGACGTTGACGTCGTAGATCTTCCAGCTCTCGCCCGCTTTCTCGAGCCGGTAATCGAGCTGGATCGGATCGCCCTTGCCGCGGATCTCGGTGCGGACGACGACCTCGTTGTCGCTCGGCGCGGCGCGCATCGGCTTCAGCTCGACGCTCTGCTCGGAGCTCACCTGCGACAAGGCGCCCGAGTACGTGCGGACGAGGAGCAGCTTGAACTCGTCCTGCAGGCGCTTTTGCTGCTCGGGCGTCGCCTGGCGCCAGTAGCGGCCGACCGCCGATGCCGTCATGCGCTGGAAGTTGACGTAGGGCAGCACCTTCTGGTCGACCAGGGCGATCACCTTGCGAAGGTCGCCGCCCTGGATCGTCCGGTCGGCCTTGACGGCGTCGAGGACGTCGGTCGAGACCTCCTTGATGAGGGCCTCCGGCGCCTTTGCCGTCTGGGCTGGCGCGCCCGTCACGGCGAAGGAGAGCGCTGCAGCGGCGAGCCAGCCGATCGTTCTGTTCATGGGCATCGCGAGTTCCTTGAGAGATGAGAGGGGTTGCAGAGGCGCGATGTTCAGGAACCCTGTTCGCTGAAGGGAAGGCGCGTCAATCGTTAACGCGCGATCGATGGCGCAGGTTCACAGGGTGCGGCGCAACCCCGGCGGTCAGGCCGGAGCGGACGCGGGCGCCCTGGACGGCGTCGCGGGAGCGGCTCCCGGCAACGGTGGGGTCGACGCGGCTGTCGCCGCTGCCGGCGGAGCGACATTCCCGGCCGCCGCGCCGGCGGCCGCGGAGGCGGCGGCCTCGGGCGCTGCCGGCGTTTCGGGCGCGTCGCCGTCGAAGACAAGGCTGCGCCGCCGCTGCAGGTAGGCGTCGCGGACGAAGGTGTACTTGTCGAGCGATATGTCGTCGATCACCCGCGTCGCGCCGAGGAGGCTGGCCCGGGTGTTGATGATCTGCAGCAAGCTGAAGCCGATCTGCGTCTTTGTGCCGTCGAAGAACGCCGGCGGCGACGCCAGCCGGTCGAGCGGCTGCACCGCCGCGTCGCGCACGCTCGATGGACCGAGGATCGGCAGCACCAGGTAGGCGCCGGCGCCGACGCCATAGCGACCGAGCGTCTGGCCGAAGTCCTCGTAGTGATGCTCCAGGCCCATCTCCGAGGCGACGTCGAGAATGCCGAACAGGCCGAACAGCGTGTTCACGCCGACCCGCGTCGCGTCCTCGAAGCCCGCCTCGAACTTCCCTTGCAGCATGTTGTTGATCGCCGACCAGGCATCGGCGAAGTTGCTGAAGAAGTTGCTGACGCCACGGCGCACCGGCTGGGGCACGACGTCGGCATAGACCGTTGCCACCGGCTTCAGCACCGCCTTGTCGACGTCTTCGTTGAAATTGAAGACCTTGCGGTTCCAGTTCTCCCAGGGGTCCAGGCGCTGACCCGGGCCGCCACGCGATTCCCGCAACGTCGTGCAGCCCGCCAGCGCCGCGGCGAGAACGGCGAGCCCGATGACACGCCACCGCGTCGAGCCCACCCAAAGCGATCCCTTCGTCATTTTTTTCCTCCACTGGCGGCTCCGGCGGGCCCGGGCGCGCCACCGGTGTCCGCCGCCTTGCTGAACAGGAACTGGCTGATCAGACTCTCCAGCACCACCGCCGATTGTGTCTGCTTGATGCTGTCGCCCGCGGCCCACATCTTGTCGGTGGCCCCGGGCTCGACGCCGATGTACTGGTCGCCGAGCAGGCCGGAAGTGAGAATTCTCAACGAAGAGTCGGTCGGAAACTGGACGTCGCGGTTGATCGCCAACTCGACGACGCCCTGGTAGAGCTTGGGATCGAGCTTGATCGAGGCGACCCGGCCGACCGTCACGCCCGCGCTTCGCACCGGCGCCCTCACCTTGAGCGCGCCGATGTTGTCGAAGTAGGCCGTGACGGTGTACGTGTCGGCACCGCTGAAGCTGCCCAGATTGGCCGCCTTCAATGCCAGGAACACGAGCCCGGCGAGGCCGAGCAGCACGAAGATGCCGACGAATGTCTCTATGCTTTTCTTGCCCATCGATCGTTCCTTCTACGCGAAATCCTTGCGCGTGGTGAGTGTGGCGTCGGCTGTCGCTACGGCGTCGAGAACATGAGCGCGGTCAAAATGAAATCCGTCATGAGCACGCCGAGAGAGGCGATCACCACCGTGCGGGTCGTTCCGTGGGCGACGCCCTCGGGCGTCGCCTTCGCCTCGTAGCCCTGATAGAGCGCGACGAACGTGCAGATCAGCCCGAAGACGATGCTCTTGACCACGCCGTTGCCGATGTCCCTTCGGACATCGACGCCCGACTGCATGATCGACCAGAAGTTTCCTGCGTCGACGCCGATCAGGAGCACCGCGACGACGTAGGCGCCGAGGATGCCGATCGACGAGAAGAGCACCGCCAGGATCGGCATCGAGACGATGCCGGCGAGAAAGCGCGGCGCGAGCACGCGGCTCTTCGGATCGATCGCCATCATGTCCATCGCGGCGAGCTGCTCGCCCGCCTTCATCAGGCCGATCTCGGCGGTGAGCGAGGTGCCGGCCCGGCCGGCGAAGAGCAGCGCCGTCACCACCGGGCCGAGCTCGCGCGTCAGCGACAGGTTGACGATCAGGCCGAGCGATTCGGCAGCGCCATAGGTGACCAGCGCGTAGTACATCTGCAGCGCCAGCACGAAGCCGACCGCGAGCCCCGAGGCGAGGATGATGACCAGGGAAAGGTTGCCGATCGCGTGGATCTGCGCGACGACCAGGAACGGCCGGCGCAGCGCGACCGGGCAGGCGCGCAGCAGCTCGACGAAGAAGGTCGCGTGGTGGCCAAGGATGCGCAGCAGCTCGAGCGTGCGCCGGCCGAGGCCGTCGATCAGGCCGGTCATCGCCCCGCTCCCGTCACGCGCGAGCCGATCAAGCGCCGACTCCGAAGTCTTCGGCCAGCGGCCGCGCCGGGTAGTGGAAACGGACCGGACCGTCGGCCTCGCCGCGGATGAACTGACGCACCTCGGGATCCTCGGATTCGGCGAGCTGCTTCGGCGTTCCCTCGGCGACGACCTTGCCGCGCGACGACATCAGGTAGGCGTAGTCGCAGATCTTGAAGCACTGGGCGACGTCGTGCGAGACCAGGATGGCGGTCGCGCCGGTGGTGTCGTTGAGGGTGCGGATCAGGTTGGCGGCGATCGCCATCGAGATCGGGTCGAGGCCGGCGAAAGGTTCGTCGTACATGATCAGCTCCGGATCGAGCGCGATCGCGCGCGCGAGCGCGACGCGCCGCGCCATTCCGCCAGAGATCTCCGAGATGTCCAGCGACGCCGCGCCGCGCAGGCCGACCGCGTTGAGCTTCATCAGGACGATGTCGCGGATCATGGTCTCCTCGAGGTCGGTGTGCTCGCGCAGCGGGAAGGCCACGTTCTCGAACACCGACAGGTCGGTGAACAGGGCGCCGAACTGGAACAGCATGCCGAGGCGCCGGCGCAGCGCGAAGAGCTGCTCCGTGTCGTTCGCGTCGACCCGCCTGCCGTCGACGCGGATGCTGCCCTGGGTGGTCGGATAGACGCCACCGATCAGGCGCAGCAGCGTCGTCTTCCCGCATCCCGATCCGCCCAGGATCGCGGTCACCTTGCCGCGGCCGAAGGACATCGACACGTCGTTCAGGATCGTCCGGCTGGCGTCGTAGCCGAAGACGACGTGCTCGATCTCGACGAGCAGGTCGCGATGGGGATGGCCGGTGATCTCGGCGGTGTTTTGGGCTTCGGTCATCGGCTCAGCGAGGCAGCTCGCTTGAACCCATGAGCATAGCGTCGACCGCACGCGCGGCTTGCCGGCCCTCGCGGATCGCCCAGACGACGAGCGACTGGCCGCGGCGCACGTCGCCTGCCGCGAACACTTTCGCGGCGCTGGTCGCGTAGCCGCCGGCGACCTCGGTGCTCGCCCTGGCGTTGCCGCGCGCGTCGCGCTCGACGCCGAACGCGTCGAGCAGGCTCGCGAGCGGGCTGACGAAGCCCATGGCGAGGAGGACGAGCTGCGCCGGGATCACCTGCTCGGTCCCCGGCACCTCGACCATCTTGCCGCCTTGCCACTCGACGCGCACCGCCTTCAGCGCGGTGAGCTTGCCGCCTTCGCCGATGAACTCCTTGGTGGCGATCGCAAATTCGCGCTCGCAGCCTTCCTCGTGGCTCGACGACGTGCGCAGCTTGGTCGGCCAATAGGGCCAGACCAGGGGCTTGTTCTCGTGATCGGGCGGCATCGGCATCAGCTCGAACTGGGTCACGCTCCGGGCACCGTGGCGATTGCTCGTGCCGACACAATCGCTGCCGGTGTCGCCGCCGCCGATGACGATCACGTCCTTGCCGTCGGCGCGGATCTGGCGCTCCACGTTCCCGCCGGCGTTGACCTTGTTCTGCTGCGGCAGGAACTCCATCGCGTAGTGCACGCCCTGCAGATCGCGCCCCGGCACCGGCAGGTCGCGCGAGCGCTCGGCGCCCGCGGCGAGGACGACCGCGTCGAACTGCGCCATCAACTCGCCGGCGCCGATGCA
>JBDSLQ010000130.1:0-4128 GCA_039916285.1 Caldimonas sp. | reverse complement strand
CTCATGACAGCGGGTTGTACTCGGTGTTGCCGGTGCTGCCGTCGGCGAGGCGGCAGCAGTAGAGGATGAGCGCGTCGATCTCGTTGGACTTGTCGAAGACGCGGTCGGCGCCGAGTTCGAGGCACTTGCGCCGCATGTCGGGTGTCGCGTAGTTGCTGAGAACGACGAGCTTGGCCGGCAGGCCGGCGCCGCTAGCCGCCTTCAGGACACCGAGCCCGGAGCCGCTCTTCAGGAAGATGTCGACCACCACCAGATCGCATCGGTTCTGCGATTGCGCCAGCCACGACAGGGCGCTGCCCTCGTCCTCGGCGGTGCCGACGACATCGATCGGCGCCATTTCTTCGAGAGCGGCGACCAGGTTCTCTCGAATGACAGGGCTGTCCTCGACGATGAACGCTTTCAGCTGGGTCATGGGACGCCCTGCGGGTTCAGCCGACGCTTGCGCCTCGGCAGAGTTCGAAGGGGAGCTCGCCGCTGCGGCAAAGGAAGGCAAGGATTGGGCACGCTTCAGCAAGACCGAAGCGCCGAGTGTCGGACAAGCCCCGGTAGCTAACAAACCAAGAGATGCCCTTCGTCCCGTAAGAGATCTCCTACTTCGGACCGGCATCTCGATCGCCGCCGGGACGCTCCTCCTCGTGGGCTTCGGGGCGCAGGGCGCCGAGCCGGCGACTCTCGTCGTCGGCTCGAAGCGGTTCACCGAGTCGTACGTCCTCGGCGAAATCCTCGCCCAGACCCTCGCCGCGGCGGGCAAGCCCGCGTTGCACAAGCCGGGCCTGGGCAACACCGGCATCCTCGAGCAGGCGCTGGCGAGCGGCGCGGTCGACCTCTATCCGGAGTACACCGGAACGATCGTCCGGGAGTTGCTCAAGCGGGACGGAAATCCTTCGCTCGATGAGCTGAACCGCTGGCTCGCGCCGCGCCAGCTGAAGGCTGTGGTGCCGCTCGGCTTCAACAACACCTACGCGCTGGCGATGACCGCGGAAAAGGCGCGCTCGCTCGGAATCCGGCGCATCTCAGACCTGTTCACGCCGGCGGGCGCCGGCCTCTCGCTCGGCCTCTCGCACGAGTTCCTGCAGCGGGGCGACGGATGGCCGGCACTGCGCAAGGCCTACGGCGAGCGCGCCGCCGCGCCGATCGGACTCGACCATGGCCTGGCCTACGACGCGGTCGCCGCCGGCCGTGTCGACGTGATCGACGTCTACTCGACCGATGCCAAGCTCGGCCGGCTCGGCCTCACGGTGCTCGTCGACGACCTAGGCTTCTTCCCGAAGTACGACGCCGTGGTCCTGATGCGCGCTGGCGTCGACGCCGCGCCGCTGGCCGCGCTAGCCGGCGCGATCGACGCGGCGACCATGATCGCGATGAACGGGGAGGTCGAAGTCGACGGCCGCAGCTTCGCCGGGACGGCGAGGAAGTTTCTCGCCGGCGGCTTTGCACCGGGCGCCCTCAATGCGGCGGCGGGCGCAGGCGGCAGCACGCCGCCACAGCCGCAGGCAAGCGTCGTGGAGCGGGTCTTCGCGCCCGATTTCGCGCGTCTCGCCGGCCAGCACCTGTTCCTCGTCCTCGTGTCGCTTGCCCTCGCGCTCGCCGTCGGCGTGCCGCTCGGCGTCGCCGCCTGGCGCTGGCCGCGCAGCGAACCGGTCCTGCTCGGCGTCGTCGCATTGCTGCAGACGATCCCGTCGCTCGCCCTGCTCGCCTTCCTGATCGCGCTCGTCGGCACGATCGGCGTTGTCCCGGCGGTGCTCGCGCTCTTTCTCTATGCGTTGCTGCCGATCGTCCGCAACACCCACGCGGGGCTGCAGAGCGTCTCGGGCGCGATGGCGCAGGCGGCGCTGTCGCTCGGCATGACGGCGCGCCAGGCGCTCGCGCACGTCCAACTGCCGCTCGCCGCACCGACGCTGCTGGCCGGCGTCAAGACAGCGGCGGTGATCAACGTCGGCACGGCGACGATGGCGGCGTTCATCGGCGCGGGGGGATTCGGCGAGCGCATCGTTGCCGGCCTGGCCGTCAACGACACCCGCGTCATGCTTGCCGGCGCGTTGCCCGCGGCGGCGCTGGCGCTGCTCGTGCAGGGCGCCTTCGATCTCGCCGAGCGGCGTTTGCGTCGCGGCCGCCCGCGCTGAGTACGGCCTGCGTTCGCGCGGGCGCCTTTGCCCCGCTGCGACAATTGCGCCCATGCATGTCGACTGGCTCGTCCCGGCGCTCCTCGCGCTTCTCGTCGTCATCACTTTCTGGATTGCCCTGCGCCGGCCGCCGGTCGACTCGAGCACGGAGCGCCACGCGCGCGAGATGCGCGACGAGGTGGCGCGCAGCGCGCAGGCGACGCGCCAGGAGCTTGCCCAGCAGCTGGCGCTTTTCCAGCAGACGCTTCTCGCGCAGCAGGGCGACGTCGCGCGCACGCAGAACGAGCAGATCGACAGCTTCAGCCGCCAGCTCGCGGCGCTGCAGCAGCACCTCGCCGAATCGCTCGGCCGCGCGACGTCGGCCCAGGGTGAGCAGGCGCGCCTGACGCGCGATTCCATCGACCAGCGCATGGGCGAGGTGAAGGCGACGGTCGAGACCCGGCTCGCCGCGATCCAGGTCGACAACGAGCGAAAGCTCGAGCAGATGCGCGCGACCGTCGACGAGAAGCTGCACGCGACGCTCGAGCAGCGCCTCGGCGAGAGCTTCAAGCACGTCGCCGAGCGGCTCGAGCAGGTGCACAGCGGCCTCGGCGAGATGAAGCTGCTCGCCCGCGACGTCGGCTCGCTGAGCCGCGTGCTCGGCAACGTCAAGACGCGCGGCATCCTCGGCGAGGTCCAGTTGTCGGGGTTGCTCGAGCAGGTGTTCACGATCGAACAGTACGCGACCAATGTCGAGACCGTGCCGGGCACCGGCGCGCGCGTCGAGTTCGCGGTCAAGCTGCCGGGCCGGCGCGACGACGGCGCGCCGCTCTGGCTACCCATCGACTGCAAGTTCCCGCGCTAGGACTACGAGCGTTTGCTGGAAGCGCAGGACTGTGCCGACAAGGCCGGCATCTAGCTGGCCGGCCGCGCCATCGAGGCACGGCTTCGCCTCGAGGCGCGCACGATTCGAACGAAGTACATCGCGCCGCCGCATACGACCGATTTCGGCATCATGTTCCTGCCGACCGAGGGCCTCTACGCCGAGGCGCTGCGCCGCCCTGGGCTGGTCGAGGCGCTGCAGCGCGAGCACCGCGTCATGCTCACTGGGCCGACGACGCTGCTCGCCACGCTGACCAGCCTGCAGATGGGTTTTCGAACGCTCGCGCTGGAGAAACGGACCTCCGAGGTCTGGGAGACGCTCGGTGCCGTCAAGACCGAGTTCGGCAAGTTCGGCGACGTGCTGGCGAAGACGAAGAGGAAGCTCGACGAGGCCAGCAATGAGATCGGCCGCGCGGAAGTGCGCACGCGCGCGATGGCGCGCGAGCTGCGCAACGTCGAGAGCGTGACCGACGAGCGCGCCCAGGCGCTCCTGCCGGGCGGTTTGTTCGACGAGGACGACGAGTCCGCCGGCCATGGCTGAAGCCTCGGTGCGCCCGTCGCGCGCCCTGCTCGCGCTGATCGGCGGCCAGGTCTCACTGCACGCGTCGATGGCCGGCGTTCGCCTGGCGGCGCCGCTCGCGGCGCTGCGCGATGGCTATCCGGCATGGGCAGTGGGCGTTCTCCTCGGCCTGTTCGCGGCGGCGCCGATCGTCCTCGCGCTCGCCGCCGGCCGCCTTGCCGACAGGCACGGCTATCACGTGCCGATGCGCCTCGCCGTCGCGCTCGCCGTCTGCGGCGGCGTCTGCGCGGTCGTCGCCACCACGATCCCTTCCGGCCAGTTCGTCGTGCTCTGCATTGCGGCGCTGTTTTGCGGCGCCGGCGCGAATTTCGGCTTGATCGCGATCCAGCGCTCGGCCGGGCGGATGGCGCACGACACGACCGAGCTGAAGCGGATCTTCTCCTGGCTCGGTCTCGCGCCGGCGCTCGCCAACGTCATCGGCCCGGTGCTGGCCGGCACGATCATCGACGCCGCCGGTTTCCAGCTCGCTTTCGCCGCGCTCGCCGCGCTGCCGCTCGCCAGCCTGGTCTGGACCAGGTTCGTCCCGGTCGAGCCGCGCGCCGACGTCGCCGCGTCGTCGCGGCG
>JBDSLQ010000129.1:0-4070 GCA_039916285.1 Caldimonas sp. | reverse complement strand
TGCGCGACTTCCTGGCACATGACGTGAAGGCGCTCGTTCGGGTTGTTGTAGGTCGACGTGTCGAAATAGGTGTCGTTCATCTTCGCGGACCCTCGCGTGATGTGGGTGCCGCCCGTGATGTTGATCGTGGCCAAGCCGAGCCAGCCGTTGTTGCCGTACCGGCCGTTGCAGACCTGGGTCGTGCCGGCGACCATCGAGCAGCGCTTGTTGGAGCTACCCGCGACGATGCCGGTGAAGACAGGCGTATTTCCGGAATTCCAGTCGCGTGACGTTGTCGCGAGGTGCGCCTTCCAGTCGGTGGTCGTCAGGTTGTCGCCCAGCTTCAGGGCGAACGGATTCCCGGTCCGGGCCCAGTGATAGCCGCCCCACGAGTGGCTCGCCTGCGTCGCCACGGGAAAGGCGGAGAAGATCAATCCGGCGGACATCGCCGCGGTGAGGCGTTTCAGTTTCGTTGTCGACATAGGACTCCTGCGGAGGATGAAAGAGGGAGGTCTGCGCATCGGTAGGCATCGTCGCTGCTGCCGACCCCCTGCCACTCTATGCCTCGGGGGCCGGGTCGAGCGCGGTCGGATCGCGGAGGTGTAACGAACTTTTACCCGGCGGGCGCCCGGGCCCACCGGTGGCGAATCAAAAGGACTCGCGCGGCGTCCCTGGCGTCGCTCGCGCGGGGGCCGGCACGAGTACACGATAAAAGAAAGTGGTGTCGCACGGGCCGCCCTGCGGCAGCAGCGCGTAGCCGGGGATCGTGCCGCAGCGCTGCCAGCCGAGGCGCGCGTAGAGCCGCTCGGCGTCGGCGCTCGCAGTGTCGAGGACGAGCAGCGTCCGGCCGGCGGCGCGCGCGCCCTCTTCGGCTGATCGCATGAGGGCGGCACCGATGCCCTGCCGGCGTGCGCGCCGATGCACGAGCATCTTCGAAACGTCGGCGCGGTGCGGCTGGTTCTCCGGCTGACCGAGCACGAGCTGAACGGTGCCGACGATGCCCTCGCCGTCATCGGCGACGAAAAGGGCACGGTCGCCGGCTGCGACGCCGGCGGCAACGCCACGCCAGAATGTCTCGGCGCGGCCGACATCGAGCGGCTGCATGAAGCTGACCGACGCACCGCCGTCGACGCAGTCGATCAGCAGCGCGGCGAGCGCGGCGACATCGCTCTCGGGAACCTGCTCGAGGCGGCGAACGGTGGGACGATGAGGCGCTGCGCCCGGCATGGACGCGAGTTTGCCGCAGCCAGCCAGGTGCCGAGCGACGTTGTCACTTGCATGATGCAATCTACTAGGGTACCATCCGCCCCATGCAACGCAAGAGCTTCGCCGACATGACCTGCCCGATCGCGCGCAGCCTCGAGCACGTCGGCGAGTGGTGGAGCATGCTCATCCTGCGCGATGCATTCGGCGGCACGACGCGCTTCGACGACTTCCAGCAAAGTCTCGGCATCGCGCCGAACATGCTGGCGCGCCGCCTCGCTGCGCTGGTCGAGGCCGGCCTCCTCGAGCGGCGCCGCTACAGCGAGCGGCCGCCGCGCGACGAATACGTCCTCACCGAGCGCGGCCGCGACTTCAAGCCGGTCCTGATCGCGCTGGTCGCGTTCGGCAAGAAGCACTTCCCGGCGCCCGGCCGCACCGCGCCCTCGCGCTTCGCCGGCGTCTTCTCGCCGCTGCCGCCGACCACGGCGCCGCGGCGATCGGCGAAGGCGGCACGCCCATGAGCACGCTCGCCGCCGAGTTTCCGGCCGCGATCGGCGCGGCGCCCGCGGCCGCCCCGGCGGCCGAAGCGATGAGCCCGCGCACGCGCCGCCTGCTCCAGGGCGCGATCGTGCCGACGCTCCTCGCGATGGCGTGGCCGAACATCCTGATGATGACGGCGCAGGCGTCGACCGGCCTGATCGAGACGTGGTGGGTCTCGCGCCTCGGCACCGACGCCCTCGCCGGCATGGCCCTCGTCTTCCCCGGCTTCATGATGATGCAGATGCTCTCGGCCGGCGCGATCGGCGGCGGCATCTCGTCGGCGGTGGCGCGTGCGCTCGGCGCCGGCCGGCGTGACGACGCCGACGCGCTGGTGCTGCACGCGATCCTCGTCAACCTCGGCCTGGGCATCGTCACCTCGGCGATCTTCCTCGCCTTCGGCCGACCGATCTACGCAGCGATGGGCGGCCAGGGCGCGTCGCTGGAGGCCGCGCTCGCCTACTCGAATGTCGTCTTCGTCGGCAACCTGCTGGTCTGGCTCCTCAACGCGCTCGCCAGCGTCATCCGCGGCACCGGGAACATGCTGGTGCCTTCGCTCGCGGTCTGCCTCGGCATCGTCCTGCTGGTGCCGCTCTCGCCGCTCTTCATCTTCGGCTGGGGACCGGTTCCTGCGCTCGGCATCGCCGGTGGCGGCGTCGCCGTCGTCCTGACCACGGCGCTGACCGCTGCGGTACTCGCTTGGTACATCCTCTCCGGCCGCTCCGTGGTGAAGCTGCGCCGTGCGCGGCTCGAGGGCGCGTTCTTCGCCGACATCCTGCGCGTCGGCGGCGTGGGTGCGATCAGCACGCTGCAGACGACGCTGACCGTCGCGCTAACGACGGCGCTGGTCGGTGCGCACGGCGGGCCCGACGCCGTCGCCGGCTACGGCACCGGCGCGCGTCTCGAGTACTTGCTGATCCCGCTCGTGTTCGGCCTCGGCGCACCGATGGTCGCGCTCGTCGGCACGAACATCGGCGCCGGTCAGCGCGAGCGTGCGTTGCGCATCGCCTTGACCGGAGGCGCCCTCGCCTTCGCGATCAGCGAGGTCGTCGGCCTCGCCGCTGCGATGTGGCCAGAAGCCTGGCTCGGCCTGTTCGGCCACGACCCGCGAATGCTCGAGACCGGCATCGCCTACCTGAGGATCGTCGGCCCGACCTACGGCTTCTTCGGCCTGGGTCTTTCGTTGTACTTCGCGTCGCAAGGCGCCGGCAAGCTCGGCTGGCCGCTGTTCGCCGGCTTGCTGCGCCTCGTGATCGCCGTCGGCGGCGGCTGGCTGGTGATGACGCTGACGGGATCGATTGCCTGGGTTTTCGCAGTCCTGGCGCTGGCTTTAGTCGTCTATGGTGCGACGATCGTCGGCGCGATCGCCTCCGGGAGCTGGTTCAGGCGCTGAGCCCCGCAGGCGTCGCTGCGCTCAGTGGATCTCCGGCTCGGGATTGCGGCCGGGCCGCGCCAGATAGTCGAAGTCACAGCCTTCATCGGCCTGCAGGACGTGCGCCGAGAACATTGCGCCGTAGCCGCGCTCGTAGTGCGCAGGCGGTGCCGACCAGGCTTTGCGCCGCGCCGCCATCTCGGCATCGTCGACGAGCAGGTCGAGGCGTCGCTCCGCAGCGTCGAGGCGGATCCGGTCGCCGTCGCGCACCAGCCCCAGCGGCCCGCCGACGTGGCTCTCCGGGCAGACGTGCAGGATGCAGGTTCCGTAGCTCGTGCCGCTCATGCGCGCGTCGGAGATGCGGACCATGTCCCGCACGCCCGCCTCGAGCAGCTTCTTCGGGATCGGCAGCATGCCCCACTCGGGCATCCCGGGCGCGCCGATCGGGCCGGCCTCCTGCAACACGAGAACGCTGTCCGCCGTGACGTTCAGGTCGGGATCGTCGATCCGCGCGATCAGGTCATGATGGTCCTTGAACACGACGGCGGGCCCGGTGTGGTCGAGCAGCTTCGGATCGGCCGCCGAGCGCTTGAGCACCGCGCCGCGTGGCGCGAGCGAGCCTTTCAGGACGACCAGCGCGCCGCTCGCGTAGACCGGGTCGTCGAGGCCGCGGATGACGTCGGCGTCGAAGACGCGCGCGCCGGTCATGTTCTCGCCGAGCGTGCGGCCGTTCACCGTCCGGCACGACAGGTCGAGCCGATCGCGGATGACGTTCAGCACGGCCATCAGGCCGCCGGCGAAATGGAGATCCTCCATCAGGTGCTTGCCGGCCGGCATGAGGTTGCAGATCACCGGCACCAGCTCGCTCGCATCGGCGAAGGAGTCGAGCGAGAGCTCGTGGCCGAAGCGGCGCGCCATCGCGATCAGGTGGATCAGCGAGTTCGTCGATCCCGAGATCGCCATGTCGGCGACGACGGCG
>JBDSLQ010000128.1:0-5616 GCA_039916285.1 Caldimonas sp. | reverse complement strand
CCGGCGGTCGTCGAGGAGCTGTTCGAGGCGTTCGACCGCATGCGCGCCGAGATGGCGATCCTGATCGTCGATCATCATCTCGATCTCGCCCTCGCCCTGTCGGACCGGACGGTCGCGCTCGAGCGGGGCGAGGTGACGCACGTCGGGCCGTCGGCCGAGCTGTCGCGCGACCTCGAGCTGAGGCGACAGGTGCTCTGGCTGTGACGCGAACGAGCGCCGCGCGCATGATCGGATCGAGAACGAAATGACGACTGTTCCCAACCGCGTCGGCATCGTCGGCGCCGGCCTCATCGGCCGCGCCTGGGCCCACGTCTTCGCCCGCGCCGGCTGGCAGGTCGCGGTCTGGGACCCCGCGGCCGCGCAGCGCGAGCGCGCCGTCGGGGAGATCGGGCTGTCGTTGCACGAGCTGCATCGGCACGGCCTGGTCGACGACCCGCAGGCTGCGCTGGCCCGGGTCCGCATCGCGGCGACGCTGGAAGACGCCGTCGGCGACGCCGCGTACGTGCAGGAAAGCGGCCCCGAGACCCTCGCCGCCAAGCTCGAGACCTTCGCCGCCCTCGACGCGGCGGCGCCGGCCGGCTGCGTGCTCGCCTCGTCGACCTCTGCGATCGTCGCCTCGCGCTTCACCGAAGGGCTTGCCGGGCGGGCGCGCTGCCTCGTCGCCCATCCGGTCAATCCGCCGCACCTGGTGCCGGTCGTCGAGCTGTGCGGCGCGCCGTGGACGTCGGCGGCGACGCGAGCGCGTGCCCGCGAGGTGATGGTGTCGGTCGGCCAGGCGCCGATCGACGTGCGGCGCGAGATCGACGGCTTCGTCCTCAACCGGCTTCAGGCGGCGCTCCTGACCGAGGCGTTTCGCCTCGTCCAGGAGGGCATCGTCAGCCCCGCCGACCTCGACCGCACGATCGCCGACGGCCTCGGGCTGCGCTGGGCGTTCATGGGCCCGTTCGAGACGATCGAGCTCAACGCGCCGGCCGGCGTCGCCGACTACTGCGAGCGCTATGTGCCGTGGTTCCGCCGCTATGCCGCGGACCTGCCGCCGCCCTCGGTGTGGGACGACACGGCGTGGCGCGCCGCCGCGGCCGCCTGCGTGCCGGCGCTCGACGGCGCGGCGATCGCGAACAAGAGCGCCTGGCGCGACCGCCGGCTCGCCGCGCTCGCCGCGCACAAGATGAACCAGCCCGCGTGGGCTGCCGACGAACCGAACCAGGAGCCCTCGCCATGAGCCAGCCGAAAAAGACGTCCGCGCGCCGCAAGGTCATCGTCACCTGCGCCGTCACGGGAGCGATCCACACGCCGTCGATGTCGCCGCACCTGCCGATCAGCGCCGACGAGATCGCCGAGGCGGCGCTCGGCGCGCACGCCGCCGGCGCGGCGATCGTCCACCTGCACGCGCGCGATCCCGCCTCTGGCCGGCCCGACCAGAGCCCGGCCGCGTTCGAGCCGTTCCTGAAGCGGATCAAGCGCGAAGCCGACGTCGTCGTCAACATCACGACCGGCGGCGCGCCGACGATGACGGTCGAGGAGCGCCTGAAGCCGTGCGCGCATTTCAAGCCCGAGGTCGCCTCGCTCAACATGGGCTCGATGAACTTCGGGCTGTTCCCGATGCTGGCCCGTTTCAGCGAGTTCAAGCACGACTGGGAGCGCCCGTACCTGGAAGGCTCCGACGAGCGCATCTTCAAGAACACCTTCCGCGACATCGCCAACATCCTCGCCACCTGCTCGGCGAACGGCACGCGATTCGAGATCGAGTGCTACGACATCGGCCACCTCTACACGCTGCGCCACTTCGCCGACCGTGGCCTGGTGAAGCCGCCGTTTTTCATCCAGTCGGTGTTCGGCATCCTCGGCGGCATCGGCCCGCACCCCGAAGACGTCGCCCACATGCGGCGCACGGCAGACCGCCTCTTTGGCGACGACTACGTGTGGAGCGTGCTCGGCGCCGGGCGCAACCAATTGCCGATCGCGGCGCAGTCGGTGGCGCTCGGTGGCAACGTTCGCGTCGGCCTGGAGGATTCGCTCTGGATCGGCGCCGGCAAGCTTGCCGAAAGCAACGCCCAGCAGGTGCGCGCCGCGCGCCAGGTGATCGAGGGCCTCGGCCTCGAGCTGGCGAGCGCCGACGAAGCGCGCGAGATGCTGCAGCTGAAGGGCAAGGCGAACGTCAACTTCTGAATGCCGATGGTTTTCGCTTCATGAACCCGCAGCTCGCGTTGCTGACGCTCTGCCAGGGCTTCTTCCTCACCAACAACGTCACCTTCATCGCCATCAACGGCCTGGTCGGCCTGGCGCTGGCGCCGAGCGCCTGGATGGCGACGTTGCCGATCACCGCCTATGTGGCGGGCAGTGCCCTGTTCGCCGGGCTGGTCGGCCGCCATCAGCGTGCGTGGGGGCGAAGGCGCGCTTTTCAGCTCGGCCTCGCGGTCGCGATCGTTTCGACGGCGCTCTGCGCCTGGGCGGCGTCGAATCACCAGTTCTGGGTGCTCGTCGCCGGCGCGACGCTGGCCGGCTACTACAACGCCAACGCCGGCCTCTATCGCTTCGCCGCCACCGAGATCGTCGCGCCCGGGTTCGAGCAGCGGGCGATCTCGTGGGTGCTCGCCGGCGGCATCATCGGCGCGGTCGCCGGGCCGAACCTGGCGCGCGCAGCGCGCGGCTGGTTGCCGGTCGAGTTCGCCGGCGCGTACGCGGCGCTGGCCGTCGTCGCCCTCCTTTCGCTGGCGACGATCTCCTGGATCCGCTTCCCGCCGCTGGTCGCGCCGAGCGCCGCCGCGCCGGGCCGGCCGTTGCGCGAGATCGTGATGCAGCCGGTTTTTCTCGTCGCCGCCTGCGCCTGTGCCTTCGGCTACGGCGTCATGAACCTGCTGATGGCGGCGACGCCGATCGCGATGGCGATGTGCTCGCATCCGTTCGCGAGCACCGCGCTCGTCCTCGAATGGCACGTGCTCGGCATGTTCGTGCCGAGCTTTTTCACCGGCAACCTGATCCGCCGCTTCGGCGCCGTGCCGGTCATGGCCGCGGGCGTCGTGCTGAACGGCATCTGCATCGCGGTCGCGCTCTCGGGTGTCGAGCTGGAGCGCTTCCTGATCGCCTTGTTCACGCTCGGCGTGGGCTGGAACTTCCTCTTCATCGGCGGCACTTCGCTCGTCACCACCGCCTACCGGCCGGAGGAGAAGACGCGCGCGCAGGCGGCGATGGACACGACGATCTTCACGACGATGGCGATCACCTCGTTCAGCTCCGGCGCGCTGGTGACGACGCAGGGGTGGAGCTGGCTCAACCTCGGCTCGATCGTTCCGGTCGCGCTGACGGCGATGGCGCTCGCCGCGTACGCGCTGCACAAGCGCCGCGCCGCGGCCCGCTCCTAGGGGTCCGGCGGCGCGGCGGCCTTGCGCGCCGAGCCGGCGACCAGGTCGAAGCGGAACAGGCGGCACTCGATCGGCCCGTTCCACATCGGCACGCGGCGCGATTCCTTCAGGCGCATCGCGCCCGGCAGCTTCATGTCGGGGCTGAGGATCCACGCCGTCCAGCCGGCCGGGTGCGCGGTGTAGGCGCGCTTCCAGTGCGCCGCCAGGCGGGGGAAAAAATCGCTCGGTGCATCGCGGTCGCTTGCCGCATCGCCGCCTGCGGCCGTGACGCGGGATCGGCCGGGCGCCGGGCCGCTCCCAAGGCCGGCCGCGCCCCCCCGGGGGGCAGCGACCGAAGAGAGCGTGGGGGCACCACTCTTGCCGGCCACCTCGATCCGTTCGCCGTACGGCGGATTGACCATCAGCGTTCCCCGCAGGTCGGCGGGCAGCGGCGGCGGCGGCCGCTCGAGCGCGTCGCCGCCGTGGAAGACGATCGCCTCGGCGACGCCGGCGCGCTCGGCATTGCGGCGCGCGAAGTCGACCATGCGAAACGAGACGTCGCTGGCGAAGATCGGCACCTGCGGCGCACGGACGCGCGCGGCGGCCTTTGATTTCAGGCGCTGCAGGTCGGCGCGGCGCTCGGCCGAGGCGAAGGGCAGCAGGCGTTCGAACGCGAAGCGGCGCAGCCGACCGGGCGCGAGGTCCATCGCGATCTGCGCCGCCTCGATCGCGATCGTCCCCGAGCCGCAGCACGGGTCGTGGAGCGCGCCGCCTTCGGCCGGCGTGCCGCGCCAGCCGGCGGCGGCGAGCATCGCGGCGGCGAGCGTCTCCTTCAGGGGCGCGTCGCCCTGGTCCTCGCGCCAGCCGCGCTTGAAGAGCGATTCGCCCGAGCTGTCGACGTAGACGGCGGCGCGCTCGGCGCCGACATGCAGGACGATGCGCAGGTCGGGCCGGACCGTGTCGACATCGGGTCGCTCGCCGTGCTCGTCGCGCATGCGATCGCAGACGGCGTCCTTGACGCGCAGGGCCGCGAAGTTGAGGCTCTTCAGCGGGCTCTTCTGCGCGGTGCTGTCGACGCGCAGGCTCTGGCGCGGCGTGATCCAGTCCGACCAGGCAACGCCCCGGGCGAGGTCGTAGAGGTCGGTCTCGTCCCGGTACGGCCCCTCGGCGACCTCGATCAGCACCCGCTGCGCGAGCCGGCTCTCAAGGTTGAGCACCATCACCTCGTGCGGCTCGCCGGCCAGGGCGACGCCGCCGCGCGCAGCGCGCAACGCCACGCCCGGCAGCAGGCGCGCGATCTCCTCGGCGAGCAGGGCCTCGACGCCGGCAGCGCAAGGGAGGAACAGGGGCAGGGGCATGGAACGAAGTGGAATGAAGGGTCGGGATGGCGACGGGCGGCGCGGCGCCGGTCAACAGGACGCGAGGGATCGGCGTTGAGGCAAAGGCGGCCAGGCGGCCACGGCACGGTGACGGAGGCCCTCCATGCCCCACTCGACGACGAAGAAGCTCGCAGTCTCGCTGGTGGCGCTGCTCGCGACCCTGGCGCTCTTCGCCAGCTTGAGCGCCGCCGCGCAAGGCGTGCCCGAGACCGCTGTGCCGATTATCAATCCGGCGATCGACGACGCCGACTGCCTGCGCGGGGTCGGCAACGCGATCGGTCACCGCACCGGCCGCCGGCTCTCGGAGGCGGAATTCATCCGCATGAGCGGCGAGCCCGGGGCGGTCGTCCTCGACGCGCGCAGCCGCGCCAGGTTCGACGAGCTGCACGTCGCCGGCGCGATCAATCTCGCCTTGGCCGACATCGCCATCGGGTCGCTCGCTTCGGCGCTGCCCGACTGATCGACGTCGCGGCGACGGCGATCGCGTTCGAAGGGTCGGCGGCGCCGAAGCGCTGAAGGCAGCCGCCGCGACCCGCCGCGCTTCCTGCGCTACATCGCCTTCCTCAGCTGCGTCGGTGCGATCTTCAGCGCCTCGCGGTACTTGGCAACGGTGCGGCGGGCGACGTGGATGCCCTGCTCGTCGAGCATCTGCGAGATCTGGCTGTCGGAAAGCGGCTTGGCCGGGTCCTCGGCGGCGACGATCTGGCGGATCAGCGCCCGCACGGCAGTGCTCGACGCGGTGCCGCCGGCGTCGGTGCTGAGCGAGGAGCCGAAGAAGTACTTCAGCTCGTAGGTGCCGAACGGTGTCGCCATGTACTTGGCCGTCGTCACGCGCGAGATCGTCGATTCGTGCAGGCCCAGCTCGTCGGCGATCTCGCGCAGGACGAGCGGCTTCA
>JBDSLQ010000127.1:0-3313 GCA_039916285.1 Caldimonas sp. | reverse complement strand
CGCGAGCCTGGGCGACGGCCTGCTTGTCTGCTTGATCTACGTCGCCTGCTCGATCGTGTTCAGACAACCCAATTGGAACGCACGAATGAGTGCATCGCGCTACGCCGCAATTTTCGCGATCGGCTTGGTCATCGGCGTCCTGATCGAGTGGACAGGACTGCAACTGCACCGGTGGGCATACGCCGAGGCAATGCCGCTCGTTCCCCTACTGCACATCGGTCTGGTTCCCGTCGTGCAGATGCTGGTTCTCCCGGCGCTCGTGTTCTGGATCGCGAAAGCCTGGGCCGCCGCCACCTCAAACGGTCGCGTCGGGACCAGCTATCGGTAGTGCTCAGCGGCGAAACGCTTGCGCGCCCGCAGAACCGGCTCTGCGGTTTTAGTGTCCGGCGACGATGTGCGACTCAGGCGCAGCAAGCTCTATGTTCGTGCACCGGCGGGCACTTCACCGAGCCGAACGAACAGTAGACGCAGCAGTCGCCCCGCAGTGGACGCAACAGCGCCATGCACCCTTCGCACTCGTAGAAAAACTGGCAGGCGTCGGTCGGCATGAGTTCCCGCTTCGCATGGCTGCAATTCGGGCACGTCAGCACGGACTCCAGGACCACGGGTGCCTCGAATCAACCTGCCAGTGCCGGCACGAAAAAGTAATAGGCATTGAGCATGTAGAGCCCCATGAGCACGAGCACGGCGCCGCCCGTGATATCGAACGCACGCTGATAGCGCGCAAGCGGCCGCAGTTTTTCGAGCCACCCCATGGCTCCCGCGCCCATTGCAATCGGCACGGCACGGCCAAGCGCGAAGGCCAGTAGCAGCAACGCGCCCCAGACCGGCGAGCCGATGCCCGCCACCACGCCGAGCAGAACGATCAGCGCCGGCGTGCATACCGGGCAGATCGCGATGGCGAACGGAACGCCGAGCACGAAGGCTCCCCATGAGCCCGTGGCACGCTTCACGCGGAACGACAGGTCCTTGAATGGCATGCGGATCCAGCCCGGCCATAGCAACCCCATCAGGATCAGCCACGGGCCCAGCACCAAGCCCCAGGAACGCCCGAGCAAGGCCTGCACTCCCTCACCGCCGAAGCCTGCGGCGGCACCGAGCAGCACGTGCGTCAGAACCATGCCGGCGATGAACATGCCGCCGAACACGAGCGCTTGGCGGGGCTCGCGTGCCCTGGTCACGTATGCCAGCGAGACGGGGATGGCAGCCAAAGCGACCGGGTTGAAGCTGAAGAAGAAGCCGGTCAGGAAGCTGACCAGCAGCGCCGCTGCACCGGCATGCTGAACCGCTTCGCGCAATCCGTCGGTGTCCATTTCAGCCTGCGGTTTTGCGGCGCTCGCGCATCGCTGCGTCCAGAGCGGCGGACGAGGGCAGCGACAAGAAAACCAGCTCGCCGTCGATGGCCACCGCGGGCGGCTTGAGCACGCCCAGTTCCACGGCGTGGTCGAGTGCCTGCAGGATGTCGATTTCCTTCCACTCGACATCCGGGTCGACTTGTCGGGCCGCCGCTCTCAGGCTGTCAAGCTCGCGAAGGCACTTGGCGCAGCCGGTGGCGTGCAAGATCTCAACTTTCATCGAGCGGTCTCTTCGCCGAGCCGGATAGAGAGGCAAGGATCGAGCAGTTCGCGGCGGGCCTCGCGTCATTGCCGCAGTCGGCGATGAGCTGGTCGAGCGCTCCGGACATGGATTTCATCGCCTTGATGCGCGATTCCAGCCCGAGCTTCTTCTCGATCACCTTGTTGCGCACGTCGTTGCAGCACGACGAGGTTTCGTCGCGCAGTTGCAGCAAGGCCTGGATCTCGGCCAGCGTGAAGCCGCACTGCTGCGCCTGCTTGATGAAGCGAAGGCGCTGCACGGCCGCCGCGCCGTACAGGCGATAGCCACTCGCGGTCTTCGCCGGCACATGCATCAGACCCTCGCGCTCGTAGAAGCGCACGGCGTTCGCTGACACCTCAGCCAACGCCGCCAGCTTGCCGACGGTCAGGTGCTGCGGGGCGCTTGTGAAAGAGGACATGCTTGCAGCATAAAGCTTCGCTCTAGGGCGAAGGTCAAGGCGCACGAGGGCGATCTTGACTTTGCCCTCGAGGGAAGGCGTATCGGATGACTTCGTCCTGATTCGTCAGGCCCTGACGCGCGTTTTTCGCACCATCCGCGCCGTCCGCGCGGGCCCGCCGGCGATCGGCACGCCCGCGGCCGCCTTCACTTCCTTCAGCACGACGCTGGAGCGGATGTGCGTCACGCCCGGGAGCTTGAACGCGGTGTCGTGCAGGAACGCCTCGTAGCCCTTGATGTCCGAGACGAGGACCATGATGCTGTAGTCGGCGGCGCCGGTCGTGCTGTAGCAGCTGACGATCTGCGGGCAGGCGGCGACGGCGCGCTCGAACTCACGCACCGTGTTCTCGGTGTGCTGCGTCAGGTTGACCTCGGCGAGGACGCACAAGGCGAGGCCGACGCTCTCGCGGTCGACGCTGGCGCCGTAGCCGCGGATGACGCCTGCCGCCTCCATGTCCTTGACGCGCTTCCAGCACGGCGTCGCGCTGAGGCCGACGGCGGCGGCGAGCTGCTGCACCGTCTGGCGCGAATCGCGTTGGAGCTCGGCGAGCAGGGCGCGATCCTTGTCGTCAAGAACGTACATAGCGATTTCTCCAGATTTGCAGAATGACATTCTACGAACCGGTGAAAACGGGCGCTCAACAGACGCCTGTTCTCGTCATGCTCAGGTAGATTGCTCCTTTGCCTCGTTAGCACCGGAGGACCCCTCCCATGCCTGCTTCTCTCGTCCGCGCCGACTACGCCCTCGGCGACAACCTCGGCGCGCGCGCCGGCACGGTGTTCCTGACTGGCACGCAAGCGCTGATCCGCCTGGCCTTGATGCAGAGCTCGCGCGACGCGTCGGCCGGCATCGCCTCGAAGGGCTTCATCAGCGGCTACCGCGGCTCTCCGCTCGGCATGGTCGACATGCAGGCATGGAAGGCCAGCAAGCGCCTCGACGCCGCCGGGGTCAGGTTCCTGCCCGCGATCAACGAGGAGCTTGCCGCGACCGCGGTGCTCGGCACGCAGCGCGTCGAGTCCGACCCCGAGCGCACCGCCGACGGCGTCTTCGCGATGTGGTACGGCAAGGGGCCCGGCGTCGACCGCGCCGGCGACGCGCTGAAGCACGGCAACGCCTACGGCTCGTCGCCGCATGGCGGCGTCCTCGTCGTCGCCGGCGACGACCACGGCTGCGTCTCGTCGTCGATGCCGCACCAGAGCGATGCGGCAATGCAGTCGTGGCACATGCCGGTGCTCGCTCCGGCCAACGTCGCCGAGTACC
>JBDSLQ010000126.1:0-3446 GCA_039916285.1 Caldimonas sp. | reverse complement strand
GGATCGGACGGAGGCAGACGTAGAGGTCGAGCTCCTGGCGCAGGGCGACGTTGAGCGAGCGGATGCCGCCGCCGACCGGCGTCGTCAGCGGCCCCTTGATCGAGACGACGTAGTCGCGCAGGACTTCGAGGGTTTCGGCCGGCAACCAGACGTCGGGGCCGTAGACCTTGGTCGACTTCTCGCCGGCGTAGATCTCCATCCAGCGGATCTTCTTCTTGCCGCCGTACGCCTTGGCCACCGCCGCATCGACGACCTTGATCATGACTGGAGTGATGTCAACGCCGGTGCCGTCTCCTTCGATATAGGGAATGATCGGCTCGTCGGGCACGTTCAACGAGAAATCGGCGTTGACCTTGATCTTCAGCCCGGCGTCGGGCACCTTGATGTGCTGGTACATGAAAATGGAGCTCCAGTGGGCGCGGCCGTCGTGGCGATGCAGCCCGAAATTCTAGTCGGATGACGCATGATGAATGACAGCTCGCTTCGCTGGGCAGGCGCTGTGGCCGCGCTCAGCTTCGCAGTGCTCGCCTCAGCTCAGTATGGGCCGCAGAAGCTGGCGCAGGTCCGCCTTAACGCCGGAATCCACAACATCAACGCCGAGCTGGCGTCGACGCCGCGACAGCGAGAGATCGGCCTGATGTTCCGCACCGCGATGCCCACCAACGACGGCATGCTGTTCGTCTTCGATCAGTCGGGCCAGCAGTGCTTCTGGATGCGCAACACGCTGATCCCGCTCTCGATCGCCTTTCTAGGCGACGACGGCGGCATCGTCAACATCGAGGAGATGAAGCCGCAGACGCTCGAGAGTCACTGTTCCGTGAAGCCGGTTCGCTTCGTCCTCGAGATGAACCAGGGCTGGTTCGCCAAGCGAGGCATCAAGCCGGGCAGCAAGCTGCGCGGCGCGCCGTTTGCGAACTAGGCTGTCAGGAGAAGTTCTTGGCCGCGAAGTCCCAGTTTGCCAAAGAGCTCACGAAGGTCTCGGCCCACTTCGGCCGCTGGTTGCGGTAGTCGATGTAGTACGCGTGCTCCCAGACGTCGATCGTCAACAGCGGCGTGTCGCCGGTCGTGAGCGGCGTCCCGGCGGCGCCCATGTTGACGATGTCGACGCTGCCATCGCCCTTCTTGACGAGCCAAGTCCAGCCCGAGCCGAAGTTGCCGACCGCGCTTTTCGCGAAGGCTTCCTTGAACGCCGGGTAGCCGCCCCACTTGCCCTTGATCTGCTCGGCCAGCGCGCCCTTCGGCTCGCCGCCGCCGCCCGGCTTCATGCAGTTCCAGAAGAAGGTGTGGTTCCAGATCTGGGCGGCGTTGTTGTAGACCGCGCCGGTGGCCTTCTTGACGATGTCCTCGAGGGCCATCGACTCGAACTCGGTTCCCTTCTGCAAGTTGTTCAAGTTGTCGACGTAAGCCTTGTGGTGCTTGCCGTGGTGGTACTCGAGCGTTTCCTGGCTGACGTGCGGCGAGAGTGCGTCCATCGCGTACGGAAGGGGGGGCAGCTTGTGTTCCATGAGAGTCTCCTCGAAGGATGGGGGTCTGTTTCGACGATTGTAGGGAGCTTCCCTTACCGCGCCGCCGACGCTGTCAGCGCGGCGCGCGCGCAGGCTCGATCGCCGTCGGGGTCAGCTCGGCCCTGCCGTCGGCGAGGCGGGCGGTCACGGTTTCGCCGATCGCGAGGCGCGAGACCGACGTCACCGGCCTGCCGTCGGCGGCGACCAGAAGGGCATAGCCGCGTGCGAGCATCCGGTCCGGATCGAGCGCCCGAAGTCGGAGCGCAGCGCTGTCGACACGGCCGCCGACGCGCGATCGGGCGATGGCAAGCGCGTGCCCCAGGCGGCGCGCCACCGCATCGGCGCGCGATAGGCCCGCCGCCGCTGCACGCGCCGGCGCCGTCGCGAGGCGCTGGGCGAGAAGATCGAGGACGTGGGCACGCCGGCCCAGCGTCTCGCCCGGGCGCGCCAGGCGCAGGGCGAGGCGGTCGAGACGCTGCGCCTGCGTCTCGAGAGCGGCACGGCTTCTTCGGGTCGACGCCCCGGCGAGAACGTGCAGCACCTGCTGCTGCGCCGCCGTGGCGGGCGCGACCAGCTCCGCAGCGGCAGTCGGCGTCGGCGCGCGCAAGTCGGCGGCCAGGTCGGCCAGCGTCACGTCGGTCTCGTGGCCGACGCCGCTCACCACGTGCATCGGCGCGGCGCGAATGGCGCGGACGACTCGCTCGTCGTTGAATGCCCAGAGATCTTCGAGCGAGCCACCGCCGCGGCAGACGACGAGGATGTCGACCTCGTTGCGCTGGCCGGCGCGGGCGATCGCCGCGCAAAGCGCCGCCGGCGCGTCGCTGCCCTGGACGACGCTGGGATAGATCACCACGCCGACGTGGGGCGAGCGGCGCGCCAGTGTCGTCGCGACGTCGTGAAGGGCCGCACCGGCCAGCGACGTGACGACACCGATCGCGCGCGGATGCAACGGCAGCGGTCGCTTCAGGGCAGCGTCGAACAAACCCTCGGCTTCCAGCCGGGCCCGCAGGCGAAGGAACCGCTCGTACAGCGCCCCGGCGCCAGCGGACTGCATCGCTTCGGCGATGAATTGAAGCTCGCCGCGCGGCTCGTAGACGGCAAGCCGCCCGCGCAGCTCGACCCGCTGGCCCTCGACGGGCGCGAAATCGAGCAGCGAAACCGCGCGACGAAACATCGCGCAGCGCAATGCCGCGCCGCCGGCGGGATCCTTGAGCGTGAAATAGCAATGGCCGCTGGCCGCGCGCGAGATGCTCGAGATCTCGCCGGCGACAGTGCATGCGGGGAGCTCCTGCTCGAGCATCGAAGCGACCGCGTGGACGAGCGCGCCAACGCTCCAGACCCGGCCCGAAAGTCGGGCGGCAAAGTCCTCACCCATCGACAAAGCGCCGGCTGGTGCCGAGCGACAACTCCACAGCCGCGCCGTTATTGGGGTTGCAGACCGTTGTGACCCTGCGGGCCGCAGTGAACCGGCCCAAGTCGTTGATATTCAAAGGAAAATCTTTGCTGTTTTTTTGAGCAAGGAGGCGGAGGCGCAAGCCTTTGCTGACATCGGACGGCGCCGGCGCGAGTTGTCCACAAAGTTGTCCACCTGTGGAGGGGACAGTCGGCAGGCCCTTTTCGACGCGCCCTGCTGTCCGGAATGTCACGCGCGACGGGACGCTGTTTCGACGGCCGCCGAGGGCACGCCATAATTCAAGCGATCGGTGCGGCCCGGCCGCCTTCGTTCGACGGAAAGGGCCATATTGCTTTCGATCATACAAGCCGCTGGTTGGCCGATCTGGCCGTTGCTCATCTGCTCGATCGCTGCCCTGGCCTTGATCATCGAACGATTCTCGAGTCTGCGCGTGATCCGCGTCGCGCCGACGCGCCTGCTCGACGAAGTGATCTCCGTGACGCGCGCGCACCTGCCTGCGCCTGACGTGGTCAACAAGCTGTCGCACA
>JBDSLQ010000125.1:0-5397 GCA_039916285.1 Caldimonas sp. | reverse complement strand
ACTTGGTGTAGTGGTTGGCGACCAGCCACTCGTTGACCGGGTTCTTCGGCAGGCCGAAGTAGTAGTAGCTCGCGCCTTCCATGCCGGCGTACGGCTTGTACGCGACCATCGCCGGCAGGATGTTGCCGCCGGCCGCAACCTCGATGTTGTGGCGCTTCAGGTCCATGTCGGCAACCTTGAGCGGGTTGCCGGCGCCGGCCCAGTAGAAATAGATGATCTTGCGGCCGGGCTTGTCCTTGAGGGCGTCGATGATGCGCTGGCCGCCGGCGGTGAAGTCGCTGGTGTTGACCGGCAGGTACTCCTCGTGGACGACCTTGGCCTTCTTCATCGACTCCTTGAACGCCTTGATGCCGTCGCGGCCGAACGCATAGTCCTGCGCCAGGGTGGCGATCGAGACCCCCTCCTTGTCGAGGGCGACGGCATTGGCGATCGCGTCCTGCGAGCTGTTGCGGCCGGTGCGGAAGACGTACCTGTTCCACTTGTCGCCGGTGATCGAGTCGGCGACGGCGGGCTCGACCAGAAGGATCTTCTTGTACTCCTCGGCCACCGGCAGGAGCGCCAGCGCCACGCCCGAGGACGTCGGACCGACGGCGATGTCGGCCTTGTCGTCGCCATAGGCGGTGGCGAGCAGGCTCTTGCCCACATCGGGCTTGCCCTGGTCGTCCTTCTCCATGACGACGAGCTTCTTGCCGGCGACCATCATGGTGCCGTTGGTCGCGTAGTCGAGCCCCATCATCAGGCCGGTCTGGGTCTGCTTGCCGTAGGCCTCGAGCGGCCCGGTCTTCGAGTAGACATGGGCGATGCGAATCTCGCCCTTGCCCTGCGCTGCGGCGTGCATCGGCACGATGAATGCGACGGCGGCGATCGAGGCGAACATCGCGCCTGAAAGGGCGCCGGCGAATCGAGCTTTCATGGGGGATCTCCTGAGGCAATTGCGCGGGGCTCTGGCCCGCAGCGCGCGGAAGTGTAGAAGATCGAACGCCGTTCGACCGGCTGAACGCGGTCGCGGCGACCCTCCGCTCAGATCTTCAGCTCGAGGCGCACCTGCAGGTTGATGTAGGTCGGCGAGGTGGTCTGCGAGGTCTCGCGAAAGGCGACGTCCTGCAGGGTGCTGGCGTCGACCGCGCCGCCGACGATGTAGTCCGCGGCCGCGAGATTGCTGGCGGTGACGCGCAGTGCCGCGCTCGGGCCGAGCGTCCACAGGCCGTAGACATCGGCGACGAGCTTGCGCCCGATGCGCGTCGTCTGCGTCTGCGAGAGGCGTGTGCTGTAGCCCGGGGTCCAGTTGAGGTTGCCGCCGATCATCAACGGCAGGCCGCGCAAGCGGTAGTCGAGGCCGAGGTTGGCGGTGTAGTCGGGTTGCTGATCGAGCCGGTTGTCGGGGCCCGGCACTTCCTTGACGCGCGAGCGGAAGAAGCTGGCGTTGGCGCGGACGTCGATTCGCGGCGCCGCCTCCCACAGGTCGCTGAGGCGCAACTTCGTCTCCAGCTCCAGGCCCTGGGTCACTGCGTCGCCGACATTCTGCTGGCGCAGCACGTAGCGCGGCGAGCTTGCGTACGACACCGTCTCGAGCATCGTCACGCCACGCATGTAGTTGCTGATGTTGCGGCGAAAGACGTTGGCGCTGATCAGGCCGCTGCCGGGCAGGTAGCGCTCGACCGCGATGTCGATGCCGGTGGCGAGCTCGGGCTTCAGCTCGGGGTTGCCGGCGCGGTCGGGCTGGGTCGGCGTGTTCGGCCCCGGGATCGGATAGCGGGCGTTGATCGCCGGCCGGGCGATCAGGCTCTGCAGCGGCGGCGAGCGGTAACTGCGAGTCAGGCTGAAGCGCACCTGGTCGCGCCCCTTCGGATCGGGCTTCCAGACGGCGTGCAGGAGCGGTGTCCAGACGCTGCTCCGGTTGCGAACGTCGGGCTCGCCCTTGGCGACGCTGCCACGGGTGGTGATCGACTCCCAGCGCAGGCCGGCATGCGCCGACCAGTGCGGCGACAGGTCCCATTCGTCCTGCAGGTAGGCGGCGAAGCGCAGGGAGGAGGCGGACAGGCTGTCGCCGAACTCGTCGGTGAGAAGGAGTTCGCCGTCCTGCAGCACGGTGCTCGTCTCCTTGCGCCGGTTCGACTCCACCTCGGCACCGCTCACCAGGCTGTGCCCGTCGAAGATGGACTCGACCCACTTGATGCTGCTCGTCGCGCTGCTGTCGCGCGACCGGAATTCGCTGTCGAGCGTGCGCGACACCTCGCCTTGGGTGAACTCGGTGCGAGAGCTGCTCGACGGCGCGCGCGACTGGCCGATGCCGGCGCGCCATTCGAGCCGGCCGCTGGACGATATGCGGCGGTTCCACTGGCCGTTGAGGCGCAGCACCGAAGATGCGTATTCGCCGGGGGCCGCGGCCGTGTCGTACGGCACCGCGCTCGTGCCGACGCTCTGGGTCAGGACGCTGTGGCGAACGAAGCTGCCCCGGTTGTAGTAGGCGACCGGCGTCAGCGTCACGGTGTCGATGCCGCCATCGCTGCGCCACTGCAAGCGCCCGTTGGCGTGGATGCCCGAGCCCTGCACGGGAACCCTCGCCGCGTCGCTCTGCGCCAGGGTCACGGTGCCGTCGTCGAGGGTGTCGGTGGTCGTGGTCGTGCTGCTGTTGTCGCGCTCGAAGTGATAGGCCGAGAGCGAGTAGTTGATCGTCCACGCGCCCGCGCTGAGGTTGCGCGTCCACGAGGCCGACGGACCGACCTTGCCGTTCTCGAGAGAGGCGTTGAGGCGCAGGTCGTTGGCCCGCCGGATGTAGCCCTCGCGGGTGATGACGTTGATCGTGCCGGCGATCGCCCGGGCCCCGGTCTCCGCGGTCGGCGCGCGCAGGATCTCGATCCGCTCGATCTGGTCGGGCGAGAGCGAGTCGAGCGAGAAGCCCGGGGGCACGCGCTCGCCGTCGAGCAGGATCTGGGTGTAGCCGTTGCCGAGGCCGCGCAGCCGGATGGCGCCGCCGCGGCCCGGCCGGCCCTGGATCGTGACGCCGGGCAGGCGCTTGAGCACGTCGCCCAGGGTGGCGTCGCCGAAGCGGTCGATCTCCTCGCGGCCAATGATGATCTTGGCGGCGGTCGACTGGCGCCGCTCCTGGACGTCGTCGGCGCGCGAGCCGGTGATGTTCACCGGCGCCAGCTGTTCGGTCTTCGGCGCCGCGTCGGAAGGGGCTGCCGGTGCGGCCGGCGCCGGCCGCGGTGCCGGCGCGGCTGCCGGACCCGGCGCGGGCGGCTCGCCCGCCGTGCCCTGGGCGCTCGCCGCCAAGGCGAACAGCCCGACGCCGACGCCGAGCGCGCAGGCGCGGGCCAGACGGCGCGTACCGCCACGCGGCGCGCGCGATGCATGCTCGAAACCTCCCATCCAGCCAGTCTATCGACGGGCCGTGCCGGCCCGCATCGAGATGAGCCCGATTGACTCGGCCGCCACGCCGGCAAGAATCGATTGATCGGCCCCAGCCCGAGCGACATGAACCCGACCAACCTCTACGCCGTCCTCCGCGCCGGCTTCCCCGGAGATCTCGACAGCACGGCGATCGAGACCGTGGCCGCGACACCGCTTTACTACACCTGGCGCGACATCGACCGCGCCACGGCGATGCTCGCCAACCTGCTCGATTCGCTCGACCTGCCGGCCGGCGCGCGGATCGCGGTCCAGGCTGACAAGTCGGTGGAGTCGTTGCTGTTCTATCTGGCCGTGCTGCGCGCCGGCCATGTCTACTTGCCGCTCAACACCGCCTACAAGAGCGACGAGCTGAGCTATTTCCTCGGCAACGCAGAGCCGAGCGTCCTGGTCTGCGCGCCGAACGACTTCGCGCGACTGTCGAAGCTCGCCTTCGCCGCCGGCACCGGCTGGGTGTTCAGCCTCGGCGGCGACCGCAGCGGCAGCCTGCTCGAGCGCGCCACGCACTTCCCGGACACGCACACCGTCGCCAGGAGCAGCGGCGACGACCTTGCCGCCATCCTCTACACCAGCGGCACCACCGGGCGCAGCAAGGGAGCGATGCTGAGCCACGGCAACCTGGTCTCGAACGCGATCACGCTGAAGGCCTACTGGGGCTGGCGCACGCCGGCGGAGGGCCGCGACGTGCTCGTCCATGCCCTGCCGATCTTCCACGTCCACGGCCTGTTCGTCGCTTCGCACGGCGCCCTGCTCGCCGGCGCCAAGATGCTCTGGCTCGACCGCTTCGACGCCCGCGTCGTCGTCGGCCTGCTGCCCCGCGCCAGCGTCTTCATGGGCGTACCGACGCTCTACGTGCGCATGCTCGCCGAGCCCGGGCTCGACCCGGTCGCCTGTCGCAACATGCGCCTCTTCATCAGCGGATCGGCGCCGATGCTGGTGGAGACCTTCGAGGCCTGGCGCGATCGCACCGGCCACACCCTCCTCGAGCGATACGGCATGAGCGAGACGGCGATGCTGACCTCGAACCCGTGCCGGGCGCAGGACGGCGAGCGCCGCGGCGGCACGGTCGGCTTTGCGCTGCCGGGGGTCGAGTTGCGCATCCGCGACGACCAGGGTCGGCTGCTCGGCAGTGGCGAGATCGGCGGCATCGAGGTGCGCGGCCCGAACGTCTTCTCCGGCTACTGGCGCATGCCGGAGAAGACCCGGGAGGAGTTCGCCGAAGGCGGCTGGTTTCGCACCGGCGACGTCGGCAAGGTCGACGAGCGCGGCTACGTCACCATCGTTGGGCGCAGCAAGGATTTGATCATCAGCGGCGGCTTCAACGTCTACCCTGCCGAGATCGAGGGCACGCTGAACGACATGCCCGGCGTGGCCGAGAGCGCGGTGATCGGCGTGCCGCACCCGGACTTCGGCGAGGCCGTGGTCGCGGTTGTCGTCGCGCGACCGGGTAACACACCGGATACGAACGCGTTGATCGCAGAACTCAAGTCGAAGATCGCGAACTTCAAGGTGCCCAAGCGCGTGTTCATCGTCGGCGAGCTGCCGCGCAATACGATGGGCAAGGTGCAGAAGAACCTGCTGCGTGAGACGCACAAAGGCTTGTTCGCGGCGTGAGCGAGACGGACGAACGCTGCCCGCGTTGCGGCGGCGGCTTTCAGTGCGGGGTCAATGACGCGGAGCCGTGCGCCTGCACGACCGTCACGCTCGATGAGGCAACGCTCGCCGAACTGCGCGCGCATTACGACGATTGTCTCTGCCTGCGCTGCCTCGTCGAACTCACCGCCACCAAAGAAAAAGCCGGCCCGGTCTGACGACCGGCCGGCTTCTCTGAGCTTCTAACGAAGAACGATCAGTCGTTCTTGTAGATGTCCACGTCCTTGGTTTCCTTCACGAACAGCATGCCGACCACGAAGGTCATCACCGCAATGATGATCGGGTACCACAAGCCGTTGTACATGTTGCCCGTCTGCGCCACGATCGCCAGCG
>JBDSLQ010000124.1:0-2750 GCA_039916285.1 Caldimonas sp. | reverse complement strand
CTCGATCGGCAGGCGCAGGGTCTGCGGCCCGGTCGACGCTGGTCCGGTCGACTGGACGGCGATCCAGACGGCACGGTCGGCGTGCAGCGTGTCGATCACCAGGTGCAGCCAGCGGCCGCGGTCGCCGTGCGCCGCAGCGAGCGCATGCCAGCGCGGCGCATCGAGGCGAAGCTCGCCGACGCCGGGGACGACGTAGACGACGCGTGTCGCCGAGAAGTCGCCGACCAGCGAGCCCTTTGGTTCGACCACGGTAAGGCCGGGAACGAAGCCGAGCACCCAGGCGCTTCCCGCCGGATGCTTCGCCGACCAGATCAATGCGCCGAGGCCGAACGCGAGGACGACGACGATGGCGGCGAACGCGGCGCCGCTCCAGAGGACGACGCGTCGTGCCTGGGACCGGCGTGGCCCTGTTGCGGCGGCAGCGTCGACCGACGCGGGGCGCGATGGCTCGTCGGCGCTCATGGTCGCGATCTCAGAACGCGACACCGACGCTCAGGTGCAGGCGCAGTTGTCGAACGTCCTGCCCGTACGCGAGGTCGAGTCGCAGCGGCCCGACGGGGCTGCGGTAGTGCAGGCCGACGCCGTAGCCGAGGGCCGGGCGAATCCGGTTCCACCGGTCGGCGGCGTCGCCGGCGTCGACGAAGACGGCGCCGAGCAATGCCGGCAGTCGGTCGAGCAGCGCGTGCTCGAGCTCGACGCTGCCCGTCATCAGGACGCGCCCGCCGACGACGGCGCCGTTGATGGTCGGCCCGAGCGTCCGGTAGCCGTAGCCGCGCACCGAGTTGTCGCCGCCGGCGCGAAAGAGGATCGGGTCTGGAACCGCGATCGGGTTGGTGACGAAGACCTCGCCCGCTTCGACCCGGGCGTTGGCGTACCACGCTCCGAACGGGCGATACCAGTTGAAGCGCGCGTAGGCGCGCGCGAACGGGGCGCGGCTGCTCTCGGTGCCGGGCCGGTCCGAGCGCTCGAGGGTTCCGCGCCCGATGCCGACGCCGCCCTGCAGCGCCAGCGCGGTGCCCGTCGTCGGCGCCAGGATGTTGTCGAGACGGCGGCGCAGCCAGTGGTAGTTGAACGAGAGCGCCTCGCTCGACGTCGTCAGCGGCGCGCTCTGCACTTGCGCGTGCGACGCCTCGAGGTAGTAGAGGCGCGCGAAGTCGGTCGTGTCCTTCGAGCGGCCGGCGCGAACGCTCCAGCTGTTGCGCGTCTCGCCGGCGGCGCGCAGCTGCTCGAGGTTGGCGGCGGCGAGATTGCGCCACAGGCGCTCGTCCGGATAGGCGGTGAGCTCGGTGCCGAGCGACTTCAGGTCGGGGCCGAAGGTGAGGGTGGTGTGCGAGATCCAGGGCAGGCCGAAGACCTTGCGGTCGTAGTGCTCGAGCGAGACCCGCGGGCCGGTGTTGGCGCTGTAGCCGACACCGATCGTCGCCTGGTGCTGCGACAGCTCCTTGACCTTGACCAGCACCGGTGCAGCGTCGGGCAGCCCGCTCGCGTCGAGCTCGACCGAAGCGCCCTCGAAGAGACCGAGCTTCAGGATGCGCTCCTGGAAGTCGAGCAGTCGCTTCTCGCTGTACTCGGTGCCCGGCGCAAAGCCGGCCAGGCGCCGGATCGCCGCCTCGTCGTAGCGGTGCGTCCCTTCGATCGAGATCGGGCCGAGTCGAAACAGTGGTCCCGGCTCGACGGTGGCCGAGAGCGCCGCCGACTGCTCGAGCGCGTCGATGCGCGCCTTCGTCGACCGCCATTCGGCGCGCGGATAACCGTCGCCTCGCAGGGCTCCGAGCGCTGCGTTCTTGGCGCTGTTCCAGGCCGGCTGGCGAAACGGCTCGCCTTCCTTCAGCGACCAGAGCGCGCGCAGCTTGTCGAGGCGGTCGTGCCATGGCTCGTCGCGCGTCGGCGCGCGCGCCGCGAGCGGTGTCGTCGAATCGATGGCGACGCCGCGAACGACGACCCGCGGGCCGGGGACGACCTCCATGTCGATGCGGGGGAGACCACCGGCGCCGATGCTGCGCGCCACCTTGACATCGGCGTCGAAATAGCCTTCGGTCTCGAGCAGGGCGCGCGTCTGCGCCGGCGCAGCGGCGGCCAGGCGCTCGAGCTCGGCCGGCGTGATCGCTTCGCTCGCCGGCGCGTTCTGGAAGCGGGAGAGGTCGAGGTAGTCGACCAGCAACGTTCGCAGCGGCGCCGGCGCGCGCACTTCGAGCTCGTAGAGCGCCGCTTGCGGCTCGGCCGGGCCGGCACGCCGGGCGGCGTTGGCGTCGTCGCCGAACAAGGGGAAGCTCGAACAGCCCGCCAGCGACGACACCAGCAGCATCGACAACACCCGTGCGGGTGCTGCGCGCAGCGTCATTTCACGAGCAGACGCATGGCTCCTTCGAGCCCGGGCAGGGTGAGCGGGAACATGCGCTGGTTCATGAGCTGCTGGATCACCGAGATGCTCTGCCGGTAGCCCCAGACGCCTTGCGGCTCGGGGTTGATCCAGGCGAACTTCGGGAACGCGTGGGTGAGGCGCTGCAGCCACTCGGCACCGGCTTCCTCATTGTTGTACTCGACGCTGCCGCCGGGCTGGAGGATCTCGTAGGGGCTCATCGTCGCATCGCCGACGAAGATCAGCTTGTAGTCCTTGTTGTACTTCCTGATCAGGTCCCAGGTGCTGAACTTCTCGCTGTAGCGGCGCCGGTTGTTCTTCCACATGAAGTCGTAGACGCAGTTGTGGAAGTAATAGAACTCGAGGTGCTTGAACTCGGTCTTGGCGGCGC
>JBDSLQ010000123.1:0-10952 GCA_039916285.1 Caldimonas sp. | reverse complement strand
CGTGAAGCTGCCGTCCTTGAGCCGGGTGATGACGCGGCGCACCGACTCCTCGGCGTTGTCCTGGACGTGGCGCATGTAGCTCTGGACGACGTCGAGGCCGTATTGATCCACCATCACGGCGAGTTCGCGGACGCCCTTCTCGTTGGCCGCCACCTGCGCCTTCAGGTCGGCGATGTTCTGCGCGGGGTTGCGCGAGGGCCACGGGCCGCTCTCGAGCAGCGCCTGCGTCTCGGCCTCGAGAAAGCGACCGCCTTCGACCAGCTTGACGTTGTCGAACTGGACGCCCTCTTCCTCGATCCGCGTCGAGAACGGCGGCATCGATCCAGGCGTGGTGCCGCCGATGTCGGCATGGTGACCTCTGGAACCGACGAAGAACGTCGGCTCCAGAGGCCACCCGCCGATGTCGGCAGGATGGGTCCCACCCTCACCCTGTCCCTCTCCCGCCGGCGGGAGAGGGGACGCACGCGCGACTTCCGGGTCGTCGAGATACACCGGCGTGACGACGGTCACGTCTGGCAAGTGCGTGCCGCCGTGGTACGGGTCGTTGAGCGCGTACACGTCGCCGCGCTTCATCGCGCCGGCGTTCCTCGCGATCACGGTCTTGATCGATTCGCTCATCGAGCCCAGGTGCACCGGCATGTGCGGCGCGTTGGCGATCAGGTTGCCGTCGGCATCGAAGAGAGCGCACGAGAAGTCGAGCCGCTCCTTGATGTTCACCGAGTAGGCGGTGTTCTGCAGCTGCAGGCCCATCTGCTCGGCGATGTTCATGAACAGGTGGTTGAACACCTCGAGCAGCACCGGGTCGACGGTGGTGCCGATCGCGCGCCGGGCCTCGCGCGGCGCGACGCGCTCGAGCACCAGGTGGTCGAGCGCGGTGATGCGCGCGCGCCAGCCCGGCTCGACGACGGTGGTCGCGTTGCGCTCGGCGACGATCGCCGGGCCGTCGATGACATTGCCGGGTCGCGCGTCATCGCGGTCGACCAGCGCGGCGTCGTGCCACCGCCCCTCGCTGAACAGCCGGACGCGCGCCTTTGCCGGCGCCGGACCGCTCGCGTCGAGCGGATGTCGTACTTCCGGAGGGGCATCGCCCGAGCCGACCGCCTCGACCGAGACCGCCTCGACGATCAGGCGGCGCTCGTGCATCAGGAAGGCGAAGCGCTGGCTGTAGACCGACTCGAACGATGCCTTGACCGCGGCCGCATCGCCGAACGGGACGACGAGCGCCGAATCGGTGCCTTCGTAGCGGATGTGGATGCGCCGGTGCACCTTGATCTGCTCGGCGGCGAGACCCTGGCGAGCCAGCTCGGCGGCCGCTTCTGCGGCGAGCGCGTCGAGGCGGGTCGCCGGGGCCTCGCCGGCATCGGCGAGCGGCAGCTCGATCGCGGCTTCGCGCAACGTCGCCTGGGCGGCGAGGCCCATGCCGTACGCCGAAAGCACGCCGGCCAGCGGATGGACGAAGACGCGCGACATGCCGAGGGCATCGGCGACGCGGCACGCGTGCTGGCCGCCGGCGCCGCCGAAGCACTGCAGCGTGTAGCGGGTGACGTCGTAGCCGCGCGCCACCGAGATCTTCTTGATCGCGTTGGCCATGCCGCCGACGGCGATGTCGATGAACCCTTCGGCCACCTGCTCGGGCGAGCGCACCGTGCCGGTCGCGCTCTCGATCTCGGCGGCGAGCGAGGTGAAGCGCTCGCGCACCACGTCGCCGTCGAGCGGCTGGTCGCCGGCGGGGCCGAAGACGCGCGGGAAGAAGTCGGGCTGGATCTTGCCGACCGCCACATTGGCGTCCGTCACCGTCAGCGGCCCGCCGCGCCGGTACGACGCGGGCCCGGGGTTGGCGCCGGCGCTGCGCGGACCGACACGGAAGCGCGCCCCGTCGAAACCGAGCACCGAACCGCCGCCGGCCGCGACGGTGTGGATCGCCATCATCGGCGCGCGCACGCGCACGCCGGCGACCTGCGTCTCGAACGCCCGCTCGAACTCGCCGGCGTAATGGCTGACGTCGGTCGACGTTCCGCCCATGTCGAAGCCGATGATCCGCAACGGGTCGGCCCGCGCACTGTCGTCCTCGGCGGAGCGAAGGGTCGTGCCGTCACGCAAGCCGGGATCCTGCGCTGCGCTCAGGACGACATCGGGGGCGAGACCGAGCTCCGCGGTGCGCGCCATGCCGACGATGCCGCCGGCCGGGCCGGAGAGGATCGCGTCCTTGCCCTGGAACGCCTGCGCGTCGGCGAGCCCGCCCGACGACTGCATGAAGTACAGCCGTACGCCCGGCATCTCGGCCGAGACCTGGTCGACGTAGCGGCGCAGGATCGGCGACAGGTAGGCGTCGACGACCGTGGTGTCGCCGCGGCCCACCAGCTTCATCAGCGGGCTGACCTTGTGCGAGACGCTCAGCTGGGCGAAGCCTGCCCCCTTGGCCAGCCGCTCAGCGGCCAGCTCGTGCGCCGTGAATCGCCAGCCATGCATGAAGACGATCGCGACGCTCGCGAAGCCGGCGGCGCGTGCCGCCTCCAGGTCGCGGGCGAGCTTCGCTTCGTCGAGCGCCCGCACGACGGTGCCGTCGGCGCCGACGCGCTCGTCGGCCTCGATCACGCGCGAGTAGAGCAGTTCGGGCAGCACGATGTGCGGCTCGAACAGCTTGGGCCGTTCCTGGTAGCCGATGCGCAGCGCGTCGCGAAAGCCGCGCGTGGTGACGAGCAGCGTCGGCTCGCCTTTGCGCTCGAGCAGCGCGTTGGTGGCAACCGTGGTGCCCATCTTGACGTTCTCGACGCGGTCGGGCGTGATCGGCTCGCCGGCGGCGAGGCCGAGCAGCCGGCGGATGCCGGCGACCGCCGCGTCGCGGTACTGCTCCGGGTTCTCGGAGAGCAGCTTCAACGTCGTCAGCGACCCGTCCGGACGCTTGCCGACGATGTCAGTGAACGTGCCGCCGCGATCGATCCAGAACTGCCAGCGGGCGCCGCCCGCGTCGAGATCGGACATCGTCTTCCCCATCGATCCTCAGGCCACCATCGGCAGAACGCCGACGCGGTACTCGTGAAAGAGCGTACGGCCACGCACCGGGTCGACGATCGAGACGCGCATCGCCGGCGCCGGGCGGATCGCCTCGCCACCGGCGGCGGGCGCGATGGCCGAGAGCGTGCCGCAGAACATCACCAGGCCGTCGGCGACCGGCGCATCCGCGGGCAGGCCGGCGATCAGCTCGACCAGCGGCCTGATTTGCGCGAGCGTTCCCTCTTGGTAGCCGACCCAGGCATCGCCCTCGGCGATCTCCGAGCGCAGGAGCAGCGCATCGGCGCGCGGTGCCACCTCGTCCCACCGCCACGCCATGCGCGCCACGGGCTTGGCGCAGAGCTGCTTGGAGACGACGACCGAGTAGGTCTCGACCGCGCGATCGGTGTGGTCCGAGCCCACCGTCAGCCACCAGCGCCCGCCGTGGCGCACCAGCACCGGCTCGGCCTCGCCCGAGCTGGCGGCGCCTAGCGCCTCGATCCGATCTTCCTGGGTGAGCAACGACGCGGCCAGCCGGTAGTAGAGCGGCACTGCCGACGGCCGCGGCACGCCGATCCGCGCCAGCTCCTCGATGTGGTGCTCGATCGCGGCGCGGTCGCGCCCGGTCCAGCCGGCGACGACGAGGCGGGTCGCGGCCAGCTCGATCGGCTCGCCGCCTTCGACCGCGAAGCGCAGCGTCGTCACGAGAACACCCTCGGCAGCCAGAGCGCCAGGCCCGGAAACAGCGCGAGCAGCAACAGCAGCAGCAGCATCGCCAGCACGAACGGCAGGGAGCCGACGATGACGTCGTTCATCGAGCCTCGCGAACGCAGGTTCTGGACGACGAACAGGTTGAGCCCGACCGGCGGCGTGATCAACGCCGCCTCGATCAGGACGATGACGACGATGCCGAACCAGACCATGTCGAAGCCGAGCGCCTGCATCACCGGCGCGATGATCGGGATCGTCGTGATCATCATCGACAAGGTCTCCATGAAGCAGCCGAGGATCAGATAGAACACGATGACCGCGAACAGCATCTGCCACTTCGAGAGCCCGAGGTTCTGAATCGTGTCGGTGAGCTTGGTGGTGAGGCCGATCGACGACATGACGAAGTTGAGGAAGTAGGCGGCGACGATGATGAGCATGATCATGCCGGTCGAGCGCATCGTGCCGAGCAGCGCCTCGCCGAGCATCTTCCAGCCGAGCGCGCCGGTCCACCAGGCGAGCGCCAGGCCGGCCATCACGCCGAGCGAGGCGGCTTCGGTCGGCGTTGCCAGGCCGGCGTAGATCGAGCCGACGACGACGAGGAAGATGGCCAGCGGCGGGCCGAGGTGCACGAGCCCTGCGAGGCACGCCGAGAAGGTCGCCCGCACCCGCTTGCCGCCCCACTCGGGCCGCCACGCGCAGGCGACGGCCACCACGCTCATGAACATCAGTGCCAGCAGCACACCGGGGAAGATTCCGGCGAGATAGAGCTTGGGCACCGAGGTGTTGGTGAGCACCGCGTAGACGATCATGTTGATCGACGGCGGGATCAGGATGCCGAGCGTGCCGCCGGCGGCGAGGGTGCCGAGGAAGAGGCGCTCGTTGTAGCCGAAGCGCGCCGCCTGCGGCAGCGCCACCGTGCCGACCGTCGCGGCGGTGGCGACGCTCGAACCCGACGTGGCCGCGAACATCGCGCAGGCGGCGATGTTGGAGTGCATCAGGCCGCCCGGCAGCCACGAGAGCCAGCGCGCCAGCGCCTCGTACATCTTCTCGGCCAGGCCCGAGCGCAGCAGCAGCTCGCCGAGCAGGATGAAGAGCGGCAGCGCGACGAGCAGGAATTCGTTGCTCGAGGTCCAGGCGATCTCGCCGGCGACGCCGTGCACCGGCAGGAACGAGTACGCCTTGGCCAGCACCAGGCCGAGCACACCCATCGCCGCCGCCACCGGGATGGCCAGGGCCATCAAACCCAGCAGCAGGGCGAGCGTGGTGGCGATCATCGCGGCGCCGCTCCGCTCGCCTGCAGCGCGCTGGCGACCTCCTCGGCGGCCTCCTCCTCGATGCTGCGGGCGCCGATCAGATGGTTCACGCCCTGCCAGTCGCCGCTCGCGAACGGAAGCGCCGCGCGCGCGAGCTGCAGCACGGCGCAGACCACGAACCAGGCATAGCCCAGCCACCACAGTGCCTGCGGCACGAAGAGCGGCACCGCCAGCGCCGAATTCGATCGCGCGCCGATGCGCCACGACTCAGAGAGCACGCCGAAGCCGTACCACGTCACCACGCTCACGAAGCCGAGCAGCGCGACGATTGCGAGCACGTCGCACACCGCCGCCAGCGCCTTCGGCAGGTGCTGGTACAGCGCGTCGATGCGCACGTTGCCACGCAGCAGCAGCACGTAGGCGAACGACCAGGTCGCGCCGATCGCCAGCGCGTACCCCGAGAGCTCGTCGGCGCCGCCGAGGGTGACGCGGGCGAACTTGCGCAGCAGCACGTCGACCGAGACAAGCACGGCGGCGGCCAGGATCAGGCCACCGCCGGCCATCGCCGCCGCGGTCGAGCCGCGCCGGGCCGCACCCAGCGCGGCATCGAGGGCGTCTTTCACTCGCGAAGCTCCGGGGCCACGGTCACTTCTTCGCCGTCACGCCGGTGAGCTTGCCGACGCTGCCGTTGAATTCGGCGACGCAGGCCGCCGTACAGCGCTCGGCCCACTTCGGCAGGGTCACGTCCTGCAGGGTCTTCCTCAGCAGGTCGCGGTCGGCGGCGCTGGGCTGGACGATCTTCATCTTGCCCTTCTGCCCCAGCGTGCACTTGTCGGTGCCCGCATTGCACTCGTAGCCCTGCTGCGTGAAGTTGTCGGCGCCGTCCCAGACCGCCTTCTCGAGGTTCTTGATCTCGGTCTCGATCACGGCGCGCACCTTCGGGTCATACGCCTGCCACGACTTGGCGTTGGCGGCATAGGCGATCTGCCCCCACGAAAGCGGCATCGCCAGCAGATGCGTCGTGACCTCGTTCCACTTGGCGGCGTTGCCCGAGAGCGTGCCGGTGATGGCGCAGTCGACGGTCTTGTTCTGCAGCGCGGGGACGACCTCGCCGAACGCCAGCGTCACCGGCGTGCCGCCGAGCGCCTGGATCAGCTCGGATTGCGAGCGGCCGGCGGCTCGCACCTTCTTGCCCTTGATGTCGGCCAGGCCCTTGATTTCACCGTTGCAGTAGAGGACCTGCGCCGGATAGGTGCCGAAGCCGAGCAGCTCGACGCCGAACTTCTCTCGGTACAGCTTCTCGTAGAACGGCCGCAGGCTGTCGGTGACCTTGCGCGCGCTGGCGACGTCGGGCAGGAGGCCGGCGATGTCGAGCATCTCGTTGGCGGGATCGTCGGCGGCGAGGTAGGCGACCACCGTCGCGCCGATCTCCATCACGCCCTGGCCCATCAGGCGCAGCACCTCGGGGCCCTTCAGTCCCATCTCGTTGAAGCCTTTGACCTCGGCGGTGATCGCGCCGCCCGACTTCTCGGCCAGGGTCTTGGTCCAGAACGGGACTTCGTAGTCCTTGTACTGCGTCAGGCTGGAAATGGAGCCGACCACCTTCAGCTGCGTCTTGGGCAGCGCCTGGGCGGCGGCGGAGGTGGCCACGACAGCGGCACAGGCGGCCGCCAGGACGAGCATCGTTCGCTTCATCTTCTCTCTCCGGTTGGAAACATCGGGGACGGTGGGAAAGCAGGCCCGCCGCTCAGGCAGCGAGCTGCAGGTTGAGCAGGTCGGTGACGAGCATCGCGCCGGGCGCGTGCGTGATGCAGATCTCGGGGCGCGCTTGTGCAACCGCGGCCTGCGGCGTGACGCCGCAGGCCCAGAACACCGGCAGCTCGTCGTCGCGCACCTCGACCGCATCGCCCCAGTCGGGGCGGTCGAGGGAGGCGATGCCGATCCGGCGCGGATCGCCGAGATGGACGGGCGCACCGTGCACCGACGGATAGCGCGACGTGATCTGCACGGCACGAATCGCGTCGGCGGCTTTCAGCGGCCGCATCGACACGACCAACGGGCCGGCGAAGCGGCCGGCCGGCCGGGTGGCGATGTCGGTACGGTACATGGCGACATTCTTGCCCTGCTCGACGTGACGCAGTCCGATGCCGTCGGCGAGCAGGGCCTGCTCGAACGAGAACGAGCAGCCGATCAGGAACGCGACAAAGTCGTCGCGCCAGAGGTCGCGCACGTCGCTCGGCGAAGCGACCGCCTCGCCGTGGCGCCAGACGCGATAGCGCGGCAGGTCGGTCCGCAGGTCGATGCCGGCGCCGAGCGCGGGCACGGTCGGATCGCCGGGGTCGCCGACGGCGAGCAGCGGGCACGGCTTCGGGTTGCGCTGGCAGAACAGCAGGAAGTCGGCGGCGTCGTGCTGCGGCAGGATCACCAGGTTGGCCTGCACCAGGTCGTCGGCGAGACCGCTGGTGTGGCCGGTGACGGCGCCGCTGCGAATCCGCTCGCGCAGCGCCGCCGCCTTGCGCGCGGCGGCGGCGTCGAATCGCGGAGTCAGCGTGTGCATGGGCAATTGTTGACGGTGCGTCGGCAGTGACAAACAGGACTTTCCTTGCTCCGCGGATCGATTTCGTCGATGTCACGAAAGCAGGGGCAGGCCGAGCCGCGACCAGCGGTCGTGGACGAGGCCCAGCAGGTGATGGACCGGCAGCCCCGTGCTGCGAGCGACGGCCTCGGCGTACGGCGGCAGGTTGGTGCATTCGAGGACAATCGCGCCGACGTGCGGATGGGCGGTCCGCAACGCCAGCGCCGCCGCGACGACGGTGCGCTCGGCCTCGAGCAGGTCGAGCTGCGGCAGGTCGTCGAGCAGCGTGCGCGCCAGGGCGCTGTCGGGCCGAAGGCCTTGCACCGGTGTCGCCGGATCGGCGCCGGCGCCGCGCAGCACGCCGGCGTCGAGCGCCGCGGCGTCGGCGGTGACGATGCCGGGCCGGAGCACTGCCAGCTCGGGCAGAAGCAACAGGCTCGAGCTCCACACCGGCACGTCGAACGCTTCCTGCAGCGCGCCTTGCCAGCGGGCGAGGAAGCCGCAGCTCGTCGTCAGCGCGGCGGCGCCGTCCCGCACCAGCGCGCGGCCGGCCGCGATGAACGGCGCCAGCAGCGCCGGATCGGCCTCGTGCACCACCCGGCGCGGCGTCGCGCCGCGGACGACGGCGTGCCGCACCGGCATCGCGAAGCTGGCCGGGTTGCCGGCGTCGCCCGGCGGCCGCGGGAAGCGCGTGTCGAGCATCAGGACGCCGAGGAAGGGGGCCGCCACAGCGCCGGAGTCAGAGTGACGTGGCCGCGCGTGCGGCCTGGTCGTACAGGCCCGACATGGTGCGCAGCAGGCGCGCGCTCTCGCCGATGTCGGCGTTGCGCTCGGCGTCGAGGTTGGCGATCAGGCACGCCTCGCGCACCTCGCGATACTTCGCGACCGCCGTCTCGCCCGCCGGCGTCGGGCTGTAGAAGACTTCCTTGCCGACGCGCTCGCCCTGCGCCAGGCCGGCGGCGAGCAGCTTCTTCAGCGAATAGCCGACGACATGCGTGTCCTCGACGTTGAGGACGAAGCAGATGTCGCCGAGCTTCTTGTTGCGCGCGCGGTGGCAGATGTGGTGCAGCACGAGCACGTCGGTGATCGTCAGGTCGGGACAACCGGCGGCAGCCATGCAGCGCACCGCCCAGCGCGAGAACGCGTTCCACGACACGATGAGCCCGAACTCGAGCTCCGACAGCTCCACGCTCTTCGGCGAGACGAGGTGCGACGAGGAGACGATGCCGCGCGCGGCCGGCTTTCTGTGGGGGGGTGGCTTCATCGAAACGTTGAAAACTTATTGACAATTTATCTGCAATCTTTCTAGACTGCAAGCCATCGGGCAAGAACCGATGCGAAAGGCCCGGGGCACGCCCTATGCTTTTGGCTTCCCTCCACCGATGCCGGAGCGCTCCATGAATCCAGTCCGTCGCCTTTTCCCGATGCTCGCGCGCAGCGCCGCAGGCGCCCTCGCCGTCGCGGCAATGGCCGCCAGTGCACAGACCAAGTGGGACCTGCCGGCCGCCTATCCGGCGACCAACTTCCACTCCGAGAACCTCGTCCAGTTCGCGAGCGACGTCGACAAGGCGACCGCGGGCAAGCTGAAGATCACCGTACACCCCGGCGCGTCGCTCTTCAAGGCGCCCGAGATCAAACGCGCCGTGCAGGGCGGGCAGGCGCAGATCGGCGAGGTGCTGATCTCGAACTTCGCCAACGAGTGGCCGATCTTCGGTGCCGACGCGATTCCCTTCCTCGCCGACAGCTACGATTCTTCGGTCAAGCTCTGGAAGGCGCAGAAGCCCGCCTTCGACAAGAAGCTCGCCGAGCAGGGCATGGTGGCCCTGTACTCGGTGCCGTGGCCGCCGCAGGGCATCTACTCGAAGAAGCCGCTCGCTTCGGCGGCCGATCTCAAGGGCGTGAAGTGGCGCGCCTACAACCCGGCCACCAGCCGCATCGCCGAGCTCGTCGGCGCGCAGCCGGTCACGGTGCAGGCGGCGGAAGTGAGCCAGGCCTTCGCCACCGGCATCGCCGAAAGCATGATGAGCAGCGGCTCGACCGGCTGGGACTCGAAGCTGCACGAGCACGTGAAGTACTGGTACGACACCCAGGCCTGGCTGCCGCGCAACCTGATCATCGTCAACAAGGCCGCGTTCGACGCGCTCGACGCGCCGACCCGGCAGGCGGTCATGAAGGCTGCGGCCGACGCCGAGACGCGCGGCCTGGCCGCCAGCAGGAAGGCCAACACCGAATCGCTCGACAAGCTCAAGGGCGGCGGCATGCAGATCCTGCCGCCGCCGCCGCAGCTCACCGCCGACATGAAGAAGGTCGGCGAGACGCTGCTCAAGGAGTGGGTCGACAAGGCGGGCGCCGAAGGCCAGGCCGTGGTCGACGCTTACAGGAAGCTGTAGTCGCGGGCGCGGAGGGTGCCCGACGCCTCGCCATCGCCTGCGCGCGGGCCAATCGGGCACGCGCTCGACCGGCTCTACGACGCGAGCGCAGCGCTCGGCGCGGTGGCCATGGTGCTGCTGCTCGTGATGGTGCTGCTCTCGATCGTCTCGCGCCAGATCGGCTTCAACGTTCCCGGCGTCGACGCCTACGCCGGCTACATGATGGCCGGCGCGGGATTTCTCGCCCTCGCCCACACCTTGAAGCGCGGCGAGCACATCCGCGTCACCCTCCTCCTCTCGGCCTTGAAGGGCCGGGCCCGGCGCGGCCTCGAGATCTGGGCGCTTATCGCCGCTTCGCTGCTGGCGACGCTGTTCGCCGCCTACAGCTGCAAGCTGGCCTGGCAGTCGCACGCTTTCCACGACATCTCGACGGGCAACGACGCGACTCCCCTGTGGCTGCCTCAGCTGGCAATGGCGATCGGCAGCGTCGTCTTCGCGATCGCCTTCGTCGACGAGCTCGTGCTCGAGATCCGGGGTCGCCGCCGCACGGCCGCTCCCGCCGAGGCGCTGCGCAATGAATAGGGCCGGGCTTGTCGGCGTTGCCGCCCTGATGCTCCTCGCGGCGTGCTCGAGCGGCCCGCCTTCCGCGCCGACGCCGCTCATCTCCTTCGTCGATGCCCACGTGCACCTGAACGACGAGGCCATGCAGCTCAAGCTCATGCGACGCTTCGGCGCCGACCAGGCCGTGATCTTCTGGGGCAGGAACAGCAGCAACCAGAGCGTCGCCGACGCGGCCCGGCGGCATGCGGGACGGTTCATCGCGTTTGCGTCGATATCGCCGGAGCGATCGGCCTATCGGTCTGCCTGGGAGCGCGACGACCCTGCCCTTATTCAGGAGCTCGAGGCGTTCCTCGCGAGCGGGCGTTTCGAGGGCATCGGCGAGATTTCCGTCGTGCACTTCCCGTCCCCCGGCCTGGGTGAGACCGACTTCAGCCCGCTCGGCGCCACCATGGTCGGGATCATGCGGCTGGCGCGCAAGCACCGCGTGCCGGT
>JBDSLQ010000122.1:0-7528 GCA_039916285.1 Caldimonas sp. | reverse complement strand
CGGGCGACAAGAAGTCGATCAAGTCGGAGAAGCTCTCGTCGAGCTGGGCCGACGACGCCGCCAAGAAGCGTGCGCTCAAGGCGGCGCCGCGCGGCGCACCGGGCGCCGGCCGCGCCGGCTGGCGCGCCCCCCGCGCCGGGCGCCGCGGCGACCGCAACGACGGCGCGCCAAGCTCGTTCACGGCGCCGGCCGAGTTTCAGGCGCAGGAAGTCCACATTCCCGAGACGATCTCGGTGGCCGACCTCGCCCACAAGATGTCGGTCAAGGCGTCCGAGGTGATCAAGCAGCTGATGAAGCTCGGCCAGATGGTCACCATCAACCAGCAGCTCGACCAGGAGACGGCGATGATCGTCGTCGAGGAGATGGGCCACACGGCCCTCGCCGCCAAGCTCGACGATCCGGATGCCTTCCTCGAAGAGGAAACCCAGGCCGACGCCGCGCAGGAGTCGTTGCCCCGCGCCCCGGTTGTCACCGTCATGGGCCACGTGGACCACGGCAAGACGTCGCTGCTCGACTACATCCGGACCAGCCGCGTCGCCGCGAGAGAAGCGGGCGGCATCACGCAGCACATCGGCGCCTACCACGTCGAGACGCCCCGCGGCATGATCACCTTCCTCGACACCCCGGGCCATGCCGCCTTCACGGCGATGCGCGCGCGCGGCGCCAAGGCGACCGACATCGTCATCCTCGTCGTCGCTGCCGACGACGGCGTCATGCCGCAGACCAAGGAAGCGATCTCGCATGCGAAGGCTGCGGGCGTCCCGATCGTCGTGGCGATGAACAAGATCGACAAGCCCGAGTCGAACATCGAGCGGGTGAAGTCCGAGCTCGTCGCCGAGCAGGTCGTTCCCGAAGACTTCGGCGGCGACTCGCCGTTCGTGGGCGTGTCGGCGAAGACCGGTCAGGGCATCGACACGCTGCTCGAGCAGGTGCTGCTCCAGGCCGAGGTGCTCGAGCTGCGCGCGCCAAAGGAGGCAATGGCCAAGGGCATCGTCATCGAGGCCCAGCTCGACAAGGGCCGCGGCCCGGTCGCGACAGTGCTGGTGCAAAGCGGCACGCTCAAGCGTGGCGACGTGGTGCTGGCCGGTTCGAGCTTCGGCCGCGTCCGCGCGATGCTCGACGAGAACGGCAAGCCGGTGGACGAAGCAGGTCCGTCGATCCCGGTCGAGATCCAGGGCATGACCGAGGTGCCGCAGGCCGGCGACGAGTTCATGGTCCTCGGCGACGAGCGCCGCGCCCGCGAGATCGCCACCTTCCGCCAGGGCAAGTACCGCGACGTCAAGCTCGCGCGCCGCCAGGCCGCGAACCTCGAGAACATGATGGACCAGATGGGGCAGGGCGCCAAGCAGACGCTCCCGCTCATCATCAAGGCGGACGTGCAGGGCTCTCAGGAAGCGCTGGCGCAATCGCTGCTCAAGCTCTCGACCGACGAGGTCAAGGTGCAGATCGTCCACGCCGCGGTCGGCGGCATCAGCGAGAGCGACATCAACCTCGCGATCGCCTCGAAGGCCGTGATCGTCGGCTTCAACGTGCGTGCCGACGCGGGTTCGAGGAAGCTCGCCGAGAACAACGGCGTCGACATCCGCTACTACAACATCATCTACGACGCGGTCGACGAGATCAAGGCCGCGATGACCGGCATGCTCGCGCCCGAGCAGCGCGAGGAAACGATCGGCACCGCGGAGATCCGCACGGTCTTCGTGGCTTCGAAGATCGGCACGGTGGCGGGCTCGATGGTCACGGCGGGAATCGTTCGCCGCGGCGCGCGCTTCCGCCTGCTGCGCGAGAACGTCGTCATCTACACCGGCGAGGTCGAGTCCGTGCGGCGGATCAAGGACGATGTGCGCGAGGTCGCCGCGGGCTTCGAGTGCGGCATCAAGCTGAAGAACTACAACGACATCAAGGAAGGCGACCTGCTCGAGTTCTTCGAGGTCAAGGAAGTCGCCCGGACGCTGTAGGCGGAGCCGGCTTCACCGATCCCCGCCTCCACAAGAGGCGGGGTTTTCGTTTGGGCCGAAGGAAATACCATGCGACACAAACCATCGATCCCCAACCGCGGCTTTCGCGTCGCCGACCAGATCCAGCGCGATGTCGCCGGGCTGGTCCGCGACCTGAAGGACCCGCGCGTCGGCATGGTGACGATTCACGCCGTCGAGGTGACACCCGACTACGCGCACGCAACCGTTTTCTTCTCTGTCCTGGTCGGCGACCCCGCCGAATGCGAGCAGGCGCTCAACGAGGCCGCGGGATTCATCCGCAACGGCCTGTTCAAGCGCCTGCAGATCCACACCGTGCCGACGCTGCACTTCAAGTTCGACCGCACGACCGAGCGTGCCGCCGAGCTGACCGCGCTGATCGCCAAGGCGAACGCGACGCGGGCCAGGGACGACTGAAACCGTGACGACGCGCCCCGCCGCGCGCCCGAGGATCACCCGCCGCGCCGTGCACGGCGTGCTCCTGCTCGACAAGGACGCGGGTGTGTCGAGCAACGCCGCCCTGCAGCGCGCCAAGCGCCTCTATCGGGCCGAGAAGGCCGGCCACACCGGCACGCTCGACCCGCTCGCGAGCGGCCTCCTGCCGCTATGCTTCGGCGCCGCGACCAAGTTCGCGCAGGCGAGCCTCGACGCCGACAAGCGCTACCTCGCGACGCTGCGCCTGGGCGTGACGACGACGACCGGCGACCTCGAAGGCGAGGTCGTCTCACAAGTTGCCGACGTGGCCGTCGATCGCGCCGCCCTCGACGCGGCCTGCGCCGGCTTCGTCGGCGCCATCGAGCAGGTCCCGCCGATGCACTCCGCGCTCAAGCGCGACGGCAGGCCGCTCTACGAATACGCCCGCGCCGGCATCGAGCTCGAGCGCGCGCCGCGCCCCGTCCGCATCGATTGGCTCCGCGTCGTCGACGGCGAAGGCGATCTCTGGACGATCGACGTCGCGTGCAGCAAAGGAACTTACATACGCACCCTCGCCGAAGACATCGGCGCGGCCCTCGGCTGCGGTGCGCACCTTGCCGCGCTGCGCCGTATCGCGAGCGGCGCGCTCGCGCTGCGATCCGCGGTCACGTTCTCGGCTCTCGACGAGCTCGATGAAGCAGCCCTGGACACGCACCTGCTGTCGCCCGATTCGCTGGTCGCCTCCTTGCCGCGGGTCGTCCTGTCGAGCGACGACGCCGGCCGCTTTCTGGCCGGCGTCAGGCGCCGGCTTCCACTCGCCGATGCCGAGGCGGTCCGCGTCTACGGCCCCGCACAAGGCGCGTTCCTCGGCACCGGCCACGTCGTGTCGGGCGAGCTCATCGCCACTCGTTTGCTGAGCCCCGCGGAGGTCGGCCACCTCGTCGCCGCCGCGCGCTCGCCCTTGCCTGTCTCCGAAAGCCTCACCGCATGACCCGCCAGATCAGAAACATCGCCATCATCGCCCACGTCGACCATGGCAAGACGACGCTGGTCGACCAGCTGCTGCGCCAGAGCGGCACCTTCCGCGCCAACGAGAAGGTGGCGGAGCGCGTCATGGACTCGAACGATCTCGAGCGCGAGCGCGGCATCACGATCCTGGCCAAGAATTGCGCAGTCGAGTGGAAGGGCACCCATGTCAACATCGTCGACACGCCCGGCCATGCCGACTTCGGCGGCGAGGTGGAGCGGGTGCTGTCGATGGTCGACTCGGTGCTGCTGCTCGTCGACGCCGTCGAAGGGCCGATGCCGCAGACGCGCTTCGTCACCAAGAAGGCGCTCGCCCTCGGCCTGAAGCCGATCGTCGTCGTCAACAAGGTCGACCGGCCGGGCGCGCGCGAGGACTACGCCGTCAACGCCACCTTCGACCTGTTCGACAAGCTCGGCGCGAGCGAGGCGCAGCTGGACTTCCCGGTCGTCTTCGCGTCGGGACTGAACGGCTGGGCGACGCTGGAGAAGGGTGCCACCGGCGTCGACCTGGCGCCGCTCTTCGACGCCATCCTCGAGCACGTGCCGGCGCACGAAGGCTCGCCCGACGATCCGCTCCAGCTCCAGATCTGCTCGCTCGACTACTCGATGTACGTCGGCCGGATCGGCATCGGCCGCGTCAACCAGGGCACCTTGAAGCCGATGCAGGACGTCGCCTTGTACTCGGGGCCGGACTCGACGCCGATCAAGGCCCGCGTCAACCAGGTGCTGAAGTTCGAGGGCCTCGAGCGCCAGCAGGCGACGGAGGCCGGCCCCGGCGACATCGTTCTCATCAACGGCATCGAAGGCATCGGCGTCGGCGTCACGCTCACCAGCCTCGAGGATCCGAAGCCGCTGCCGATGCTCGTCGTCGACGAGCCGACGCTGACGATGAACTTCTGCGTCAACAACTCGCCGCTCGCCGGCCGCGAGGGAAAGTTCATCACCAGCCGGCAAATCCGCGACCGGCTGGATCGCGAGCTGCAATCGAACGTCGCGCTCAAGGTCAAGGACACCGACGAGGACGGCATCTTCGAAGTCATGGGCCGCGGCGAGCTGCACCTGACGATCCTGCTCGAGAACATGCGCCGCGAAGGCTACGAGCTCGCGGTCTCGAAGCCGCGCGTCGTCTTCCATCACGAGGGCGACACCCGGCTCGAGCCGATCGAGTTCGTCACCGCCGACGTCGAGGACCAGCACCAGGGCGCCGTGATGCAGGCGCTCGGCGAGCGCCGTGCCGACCTCGTCAACATGGAGTCGGACGGCATGGGCCGCGTGCGCCTCGACTACAAGATTCCTGCGCGCGGGCTGATCGGCTTCCAGAACGAATTCCTGAACCTGACGCGCGGCACCGGCCTGATCAGCAACATCTTCGACAGCTACGAGCCGTACAAGGGCGAGATCGAAGGGCGCAAGAACGGCGTCCTGATCAGCCAGGACGACGGCGAGGCCGTCACCTACTCGCTCGGCAAGCTCGACGACCGCGGCCGCATGTTCGTCAAGGCCGGCGACCCGCTCTACGAAGGCATGGTGATCGGCATCCACTCGCGCGACAACGACCTGGTCGTCAACGCCGTGCGCGGCAAGCAGCTCACCAACTTCCGCGTCTCAGGCAAGGAAGACGCGATCAAGATCACGCCGCCGATCCAGCTGACGCTCGAGTACGCGGTCGAGTTCATCGCCGACGACGAGCTGGTCGAGATCACGCCGAAGTCGATCCGCGTCAGGAAGCGCCACCTGAAGGAGCACGAGCGCAAGCGGGCCGCCAGGGAGTAGCGGTCGGTACCCGGCCGGCTCGGCCGGGTGTTTGCCCTGACGGCGGCGGCCGCTGCCTTCCGGACAATCGCGGTGCACCTCCGCAGGCACGGTCCATGCATCGGGGGCTTAACTGGAGCCACCATGACACAGCACCGCCGAAGCTTCGTCGCTCTTCTCCTCGCCGCCGGCGCCGCGCTCGCCAGCCCGGCGCTCCAGGCCCAGGGTACGGTGCTGCGCATCGTGCCGCACTCGAACCTCGCCGTCCTCGACCCGATCTGGACCACGGCGTACATGAGCCGCAACCACGGCTACATGATCTACGACACGCTGTTCGGCACCGACGAGCACTCGAAGATCAAGCCGCAGATGGTCGAGAGCTGGATCGTCAGCGACGACAACCGCCTGTGGACCTTCAAGCTGCGGCGCGGGCTCGAGTTCCACGACGGCAAGCCGGTCACAGGTGAAGACGTCATCGCCTCGCTGCAGCGCTGGGGCAAGCGCGACGCGATGGGGTCGGCGCTGATGACCTTCGTGCAGCGGATGGACACGCCGCAGCCCGACACCTTCCGCATCTTCCTCGGCGAGGCGTGCGGCTTCGTGCTCGAGGCGCTCGGCAAGCCCTCGTCGAACGTTCCCTTCATCATGCCCAAGCGGATAGCCGAGACCGACGCCTTCAAGCAGATCGAGGAGCACATCGGCTCGGGGCCCTACACCTTCAAGCGCGACGAGTTCAAGCCCGGCGACAAGGCGGTCTACCTGAAGAACGCGAAGTACGTGCCGCGCAGCGAGCCGCCGTCGGGTTCGGCCGGCGGCAAGGTCGTCTACGTCGACCGGGTCGAATGGAACCTGGCCCTGCGCGACGCGCAGGCGCAGGTGAACGCCCTGAAGAAGGGCGAGGTCGACATCATCGAGTCGCTCGGCTTCGACTTCTACGAGGCCGCCAAGACCGACCCCGACATCCAGCTCGCCCCGTACGCGACCCTCGGCCAGCAATACATGGCGCGCTTCAACCACCTGCACAAGCCGTTCGACAACGTCAAGGTCCGGCAGGCGGCGCTGGCCGCGTTCGCGCAGGAGCCGTTCCTGCGCGCGCAGGTCGGCGTCAAGGAGCTGTACAAGGCGTGCCCCTCGATGTTCATCTGCGGAACGCCGTACGGATCGACCGCCGGCAGCGACGTGCAGGCCAAGTCGAGCATGAAAATGGCGCAGGACCTGCTCAAGGCGTCGGGTTACGACGGCACGCCGATCGTGCTCATGAAGCCGACCGACCTGGCCGCGATCCAGAAGCTGCCCGACGTCGCCGCGCAGCTGCTGCGCCAGGCCGGCTTCAAGGTCGACCTGCAGGCGATGGACTGGCAGACGCTGGTCGGCCGCCGCGCCAAGAAGGACGCCCCGGACAAGGGCGGCTGGCACATGTTCATCACCGCCTGGCAGACGCACGACGTCTGGAGCCCGATCGCCAATCCGACGATGGACACGCGCGGCGAGAAGTCGGGCTGGTTCGGCTGGGCCAGCGACGACAAGCTCACCGAAATGCGCGGCCAGTTCATGCGCGCCACCGACGAGCCGACGAAGAAGAAGCTCGCCGACCAGATCCATGCGCGCGCCTTCGAGATCGCCACGCACGTGCCGCTCGGCGAGTTCAAGCAGCCGATGGCGGCACGCAAGAACATCAGCGGCTTCTTCATCACCAACGGCAACATCTACTGGAACCTGAAGAAGACGGGGACCTGAAGCACCACCGGTGGCGAAAGGCCGGATCGGCCCTCGATGATCGCTTTCCTCGCCCGCCGGCTGGCCTCGACCCTGCCGGTCCTGCTGATCGTTTCGCTGCTCGTCTTCCTGATGCTGCGCCTGACGCCGGGGGACCCGGCGGCGGTACTCGCCGGCGACGCGGCGAGCACGGAGCAGATCGCGATGATCCGCACCAACCTCGGCCTCGACCGCTCGATCCCCGAGCAATATCTGATCTGGTTCGGCAACGTCCTGTCCGGTGACCTCGGCGAGTCGTTCTACTACAAGACCCAGGTTGCAACGCTGATCGGCCAGCGCATCGAGCCGACGCTTTCGCTGGCGCTCGTCACGATCACCATCGCCGTCGTGATCGCGGTTCCGCTAGGCGTCCTCGCGGCGTGGCGTTTCGGCGGCTGGCTCGATCGCGGCCTGATGGCGTTCTCGGTGCTCGGCTTCTCGGTTCCCGTATTCGTCCTCGCCTACCTGCTGATCTGGCTCGTGTCGCTCAAGCTCGGCTGGCTGCCGGTGCAGGGCTACCGGCGCCTTGCCGAAGGGCCCGGGCCGTGGCTGCGCCACCTCATCCTGCCCTCGATCACGCTGTCGGTCATCTACATCGCGCTGCT